>WRNL01000062.1 GCA_009776625.1 Methanomassiliicoccaceae archaeon
CCTGTTCTTCTTCCTCATCCTCTACTTTCTGCTCCGGCTTCGCGGACGCCGCCGCTGGCGCGGGCGCCGCTGCCGCCGCCGAGGCGCTCAGCCTGGCGGCGACCGCGCCGCTCGCGTACCCTGACGCGGATGCCACTGCGAGCATCTGGCTGTCAGCCTTCGCAAGAAGTATCTTGATGTTATCTCTGGTCGGTATCGCGGCCGATATCGAGAGGGCGATCGCCTCCCTGAACGCCTTGGTGACCAGCGGCACGATCGTCTCCTTCGTGGAGTACGCGATCTCTATCGCCAGCGCACGGGCGTTGTATGCGGCCGTAGCGAACATTGTGTTGTAGTGACCGTCAGGTATCGCGAGCACGTCCTTCCCATAGACCGTGCCGGCCTCGAAGGCCGACCTCAGGTCCATCCCCACCACCATGGGGAGGATGTTCAGTTTAGGGAGCATCGCGGCGACGCCGGCAGGGACGGGTTCCCCCATCTTAACCAGCGTCGTCTCCTTCCTGATCGCTATCTTCCCGGCCTCTACGGCGGCCGGCAGGCCTATCTTCTGAAGTTCACCGATGATCGGGCCGGGGCCGAACGGGGTCGGCCCTTTGGGGACAACGATGTCCATGGGCGCCAGCTGCCCCGGCTTGGCGGGGGCGGGCGTCATGGTCGCCTCGAGCTTCTTGTAAAGCTTGAACGGGTTCATGTCCGTCGCGACTATGGCGCACTGGCCGTGCACAGAGTCCTTCAGCGCATCGACGCCCGGCCTCTGCTTCGCAGCCTCGTCGAGGGCCAAGAGCATAAGGTTGTTCTTGGTCATCTTGAGCTTGGCGTGCTCGCGGAGCCCGGCCCTCATGGCCTGGATCTGCTGCCCAGGGATGCCATGCATGTCGACGACTGCGACAACAGGGCTCTCCACTATGTCCTTGACGATCTCGCTCACCATGTCCTTCTTCCAAGTTGCGACGTGTGCCATCTTAGACCTCCTTACAATATCCTCTCCGCGGGCCCCATGGACGTCTTGACATAGGCGGACGCTACGTTCGCCATGCCCTTCTCCAGCTTCAGCGACACACGTTTCAAGACGATGTCGATGTTGTCGGCGATGTCCTCCGGGGGCATGTTTACCGTCCCCACGGGCACATGGAAGGTCTTCCTGTCTTTCGTTCTGACGGTCACAGACTTGCGGAGGCTGTCCACCATCCCCGACGGATCGGCTCCGGGGGGTATGGGCTTGGGCATCTTCCCGCGAGGGCCTAGGACAATACCGAGCCTCTTGCCGACGACCGCCATCAACGGGGCCTCGGCGATGAAGTAATCGGTGCTGTTCGCGATCCTCTTCGCCTGTTTCTTGTCGTCCGCGATCGTCCCGATCTCCTCGGGCGTGATCACAAGATCGGCAACGTCCTTGGCTTTCAAGGCTAGTTCGCCACCACCAATCACGCAGACCTTGACATCCTTGCCGCGCCCCTTCGGGAGGATTATGTCCTCCTGAATACGGTTCTTCGGTATAGTGAGGTCGACGTCCTTGAGATTGATGGCCAACTCAACCGTTTCAACAAAATTGCGCTTCTTTGCACTTTCCAGTGCTTTCTGCACAGCAATCACGGTTGGTTTTTCTGCCAATTCTATTCCTCCTCGTAGTGCAAGCGAGCCGTGAGGCTCTCCTACAAGCAGAACGCCTATTCTATCGCCCTATTTAAGGTTTAAGGGGGCTTGCAGGCCGCTGGTCGTGGAGGGGAACAGGCAAACGTCTGGTCATTCCTCTCAGATGACGCCGAGGATGCGGTCGCGCAGCTTCCACACCAGGTACAGGGGGACATATGTGACCACGCCGCTGCTGTCATTCCTCGGCGACGTCGCCACGGCGACCTTGGGGTCGTATTTCTTTATGGACGGATGCAGGTTCAGAGGAACATGGCCATGTATAGCGGCAGGGTCAGCTTCTTGCCGCTCATGCCGACGTTCCCGGCAACCAGTTTCAGCGCGTACGGGGGGTCGAACCTCTCGATGTAGTTGTTCAATGAAATCGTCCTCCCGTTCCCCGCTTTGACCTCCAGGGGGACTATGCCCTCTTCCCTCGTCAGCAGGAACTCGATCTCCTGCACGCCATCCATAGGCCTGTAGTATTTCAGNGGGATCCCTTTCTTGAGGAGAAAGTCNGCGACTATGTTCTCGTATATCCCGCCTTTGGCGGAGCCTTCCAGCGTGTTCCAGAGCAGACGTGACTTCATCTCGACNCCNTACATCGCGCTCAGTATGCCGACATCCGTCAGATACACTTTGAAATAGCCCGTCCGGCCGTATGCCGGCAGCGGGAACAGCGGGGCGGTGACGTTGTCGCAGAGCTTTATCAGCCCTGCGTCCCTGAGCCACTCCAGGCTGTTCTCGAATTTCTGTGCGTTAGACCCCCTCTCCACCTCCGAGTACTTGAACTTCTTGTTCTCTCTTGCCAGCTGGTCCGGGATGGACAGGTAGCATCCCCTGACCTTCGGCTTCTCGGCCATGGAGGCGTATTTCGTGATGTCGTCCAGATAGCTGGAGATTATCCTTTCCTGCTCTTTTTGGACAAGACCGAAGTTCTTCGTCTCAAGGAACACGTTGACTGCCGATGGCATGCCGCCGACGACCGCGTATTCCCTTAATTTTTCCATGAAGGTGTCGTTGATGGGCTTTGGGACCGCCTTCTTTTCGTCGAAGTGCTCTTTAAGGATGCCGATGTGCGTGTCGTCGTAACCGATGGCCCACAGGTACTCCTCGAAGTCCAAGGAGTACATTTCCATCTGCCTCTCGTATCCGACGGGGATGGATCTTGTCGATTTGTAGGCGACCCCTAGCATCGACCCAGAAGCTATGCAGTCGAACCTGCCGTCCTCCGCAATTGGTTTCAGTGCCGTCCTGGCGTTCCCACAGTCCTGGACCTCGTCCAGGAACAGGAGCGTCTTCCCAGGGGTGAACCTGAAGGAGCTGTCCATGGACGTGGCCTTCTTTATGATGTCGTCCATGCCCAGGTTGCCCTCGAATACCGCTTTGAACATGGGGTGCGTCAAAAAATTGATCTCGACCATGTTTTCGTAGTTACGCTTTGCGAACTCCCTGACGATGAAAGTCTTCCCCACCTGCCTGGCGCCTTTCAGCAGTAGGCATTCCTTCCTCTTCGTCGCTTTCCACTCCACGAGCGCGTCCATAATCTTCCTTTTCAGCGTAACATCGCCTCCTTTAACTCGGCTACATTTGTCGCATGAATGTACAGCGTATCTGTTATAGATATTTTTTGACATTGAAAAATAGAAAAAATCAATAATTTTCGACATTGAAAAATAGAAAAAATCAATAATTTTCGACATTGAAAAATAGAAAAATCAATAATTTTCGACATTGAAAAATAGAAAAATCAATGTTTTTGGACTTAACGGCCCTGGATGACCGCAGAGGCTGCCCCCCTTGCCTGCCTGTCCGCGTCATCTGCTCAGGAACTCGGCGATGTCCCGTACCACTTCCGGGCTCACGTGCCCCTTCAGGCGGTACTCGTCCATCGTCCCCGCATCCGGCCCCTGCGACACCATGAACAGGTGGTTCAGCCCGCTGTACAGCTTGAACTCCGCCCCTTCCTTGCCGTCCAGTATCTCCTTCCATCGGCCGAAGTCCTTGTCGGGGTACACCTGGAAGTCCTTGCCGCCCTGGAGGAACAGCATCGGGACATCCAGCGACAGGGCTATCTCCCCCGCGTCCCTGCTGACCATGTCCTTCACGTAATACGCCGGGTAGCCGAACACCGTCCCGCTCAGGAGCTCGGGCTCCGTCCATTCGTCCAGCTGACCCAGCTTGGCGAGCTCCATCGCCACGTATATGGAGAAGAGGAGGCTTTCCTCGGGGGTGGCTGACGCCAGGACCTGGTCGGCCTGTATCTCCGACAGCGTCCTCGGGCTCCCTGCGAGCGAGACGAACCCGTTGAACAGCCCGCCGCCCTCCCTCACGATGGCGGGCGCGAGAAGCCCTCCCAGGCTGTGCCCGATCAGGAACACCCTCTCATAGCCCAGGCCCCTCATCAGCTCGGCGGCGGCCACCGCATCGTCCATGACCTCCTCCACGACGGTCGCCCGCGCTGGGTCGACGTAGCTTGCGCTCTTGTAGACGTACGTCCTCTTGTCGTACCTGAGCACGTCGATGCCGTACCCGGCCAGCCTCCACGACAGGTCCTGGTACACTTTGTTTTCATAGAGGGTGAGGTCCATGTCGTGCGCCCCCGACCCGTGGACAATTATGACCGCGACGTCATTCCTGACGGCGGCGTTGGTCGTTATCTTCCCGCTCAGCTCCCACTTCCCGCCAGCGTTGACCTTGACATCGACCTCCCTCAGGCCGTCCGGTATCTTATCGAATATGTCCTGGTCGTAGCCCTCGAAGGAGATGCCTGATACGCGGCAGCCGTCGAACGCCATCCTCACCTTCTTGCCCCCGCCCTCGAAAGCGCAGTACAGGTCGAGGGCGGCCGCGCCGCCCTCCGTCACGGGATCCAGCCTCTCCACGGATTGGAAGTCGCCGAGCCCTCCCGTCTGCTCCTCCCACAGCGCCCCTATCCCGCCGGCGGGGAGCTTGGGCGTCATGTCGACGCTCAGATAGCCTGTGGCACGGCCGTACTCGCCTCCGCTGAGGTCGTATATCAGGCTCACTGCGACCGCCTCGTTGTCAGCGGCGATGTCGCCCTCGTCCTCGCTGAGGATCATGAAAGCCGCCGCCGCAGACACCGCCAAGATGCAAGCCAGCGCCACTGCGGCCATCACGCCCTTCCTCATGACGGGGCCCTTCATGCTGGAACAACGGCGTGCGGGGCTAAAAACGCATCGGCCCCGGCACGCCCTGCGCGGATGCGCCCGCCTTAGGGCGTCACGCCTGGTCCAGCATCAGCCTGACCAGGTCCAACGGCCCCACGGGGGCGCCGCCCTTGTAGACGCGCATGTTGCCGCCCGAGATCTCGTCTATGAGGATGACCTCCCCTTCCCTGGACCTTCCGAACTCGAACTTGATGTCGTACAGCTCCATGCCCTTCTTCGCGATCTCGCCCCCGACTATCCTGGCGATCCTCTGCGTCAGGCCCTTGAGCACCTCGTACTCCTCGCCGCTCAGCAGGCCCAGCATCTCCAGCGCGTCCTTCGTGATCGGCGGGTCCCCGCGGTCGTCGTCCTTGAGGGTCACCTCTACGAAGGCGTCCAGCGGCTGGCCCTCCGTGCAGTAGTCGCCGTACCTCTTCCTGAAGCTGCCGACCGCCCTGAACCTGCATATGACCTCGAGCCCCTTGCCCACGACCTTCGCCGGCCTGACCGTCATCGTGGCGTTCTCGACGTCGGCGCTGATGTAGTGTGTGGGGATCCCGGCCTCCTTGACCTTGTCGAAGAAGAACTTCGTAAGGCGGACCCCTCCCCTGCCCATCCCCTCGATGGACAGGCCGACCGTGTTCGATCCGGGGTCGAACCTGCCGTCCTCCCCCGTCACGTCGTCCTTGAACTTGAGCATGTAGTTGCCGTCGTCCAGCTCATAAACCGATTTCGTCTTCCCTTCGTACACAAGCCTCAAAACTGTTCCGCCTCCGATGTGTTGGACGCCCCTTCTGGCGCTATGCTTGGGAAGTCGTGATGATTCTTAACCCCTTGCACTGGGGCGACGTTACTGAGTCTTCTGGAGGTGGTGTGGGGTGGGGGTAGGAGAGGCTGCGACCCATATGTCGGTTCAACGCTGGTGCCCCTGCGTGGGCCGCCCTTTCGACGACACATGCCAGGAGCATCAATACAACAGTTTGACACTTTAAACGGGGCTTTGACACTTTAAACAGGGCTTAATCCTCATCTCGGAATGGGGGAATTCAGTTGGGACACTTCGGTTATTCACATGTGACATACCTTGTTCGTGCATTAAAGGTCGCACTGTATCAAAGCTATACCAGATATCACTACGCCAACGGCATTCGAGATGGGCGCAGACAATAGCCTGCGCAGCACTGCCCATTTATCTGCATCGCCCCATCATGCCTCCATCAAAGCTTACTCTGATGTAGGCTGCTACAGTCACGTAGCCAAAAGGCATCATGAGCGTGTTCTCGAAAAACCCCTACAAAAAAAATAATGTATAATAATATACATTAATGTACATATAATTATATAATTGAATAATATTGTCCAAGCATGACGATGATTAAGCACACCTTTGTCGGACTGCCGATGAACAGAACACCCAAAGGGGAGCGACATCCGGTTGCCAGCGTATTGGAGAGTGGAGCATCATGATCAGACCGACGCTGGAGGAGGCGCGGCGCCTCGCCGAGGGAGGAGATGAGGGCTCAGTCATCCCCATCAGCATGGAGCTCTTCTCCGACATACGCACGCCGATGGAGATTCTGAGCCTGATCCGGAAAGAGGGCAGGAACGCTTTCATCCTAGAGAGCGTGGAGAACGGCGAGAGCTGGGGCAGGTACACCTTCCTGGGCTACGACCCGTCTATGACCGTCACAGGCAGCGACGGGACCGTGACCGTCAGGACCGCGTCGGGCCAGACCGAAGTCAGAGGGGAGCCCCATGCCATCCTGAGGGGGATCGTGGGCGCTCACAGGGCGCCGAGGGTGCCCTACCTCCCCACCTTCACCGGCGGGTTCGTGGGGTACTTCTCCTACGAATACGCCAGATACGTGGAGCCGGGGCTGGAGCTCAAGGCAGGGAACCCGCACGGCTACAGCGACTTCTGCCTCATGCTCTTCAAGAAGGTCATCGCGATAGACCATTTCAGGCAGAAGATATTCCTCATCACGAACATCGATGCGAGGGACCTCGAGCAGGAGTATATCAGGGGCGTCACCGACCTCAAGGACATGGAGGCGCTGCTGACTAGCGAGAGGAAAGCGGGCTTCCCCCCGGGGCGGGCCGTGTCCGGGTTCACGCCGCGTTCGACCGAGGCGGAGTTCGTCGATGCCGTCGAGAGGGTGAAGCACCACATCCGCGAGGGGGACGTGTTCCAATGCGTGCCGTCCATAGAGCTCACGGCGGCTTACGAGGGGGACCTTCTGCAGGCGTACCGGACGCTGCGCACGATAAACCCCTCGTCGTACATGTTCTTCATGGAGTTCGACGACATGCAGATCGCCGGCGCCTCGCCCGAGACGCTGGTGTCCCTCAAGGGCGGCGTCATAAGCACGTACCCCTTGGCCGGGACGTGCAGGCGGGCGGACGACGACGATGAGACGAAAAGGCTGATAGACAGGCTCCTGTCGGACGAGAAGGAGCTCTCCGAGCACGACATGCTCGTGGACCTGAGCCGGAACGACCTCGGCAAGGTGTGCGGGTTCGGCAGCGTGCGCGTCGACGAGCACAGGGGCATCAAGATGTGCTCCCACGTCTGCCACATCGAGTCCAAGGTCACAGGCGAGATCCTGCCGGGATGCGACGCCTTCGACGCGGTGGCGGCGGTGCTGCCGGCGGGGACCCTCTCGGGCGCCCCCAAGAAAAGGGCGATGGAGCTCATAGACGAGCTGGAGGGCGTCAGGAGGGGGGTGTACGGCGGGGCGGTGGGCTACATCGACCTCGCCGGCGACATGGACCTCTGCATAGGCATCCGCATGGCGGTGCTCAAGGATGGCATCGTCCATGTCCAGGCCGGCGCGGGGATCGTCGCCGACAGCGTGCCCCAGAGCGAGCACAGGGAGTGCCAGAGCAAGGCCGAGGCGATGCTTAGGGCGATCGGGGGGGCGGTGGGATGATCCTGCTCATCGACAACTACGACAGCTTCACATACAACCTGTACCAGATGATAGGGTCCGCCGACCCGTGCGTCAGGGTCGTCAGGAACGACGAGATGAGCCTTTCCCAGATCAAAGGGCTTGAGCCTTCCCATGTGGTCATATCCCCGGGGCCCGGCAGGCCTAGCGACACGGGCATCTGCGGGGATGTCGTACGTTCCTTGGGCGTGCCTGTCCTGGGCGTCTGCCTCGGGCATCAGGTCGTCTGCGAGGCCTTCGGCGCACGGGTCGCCCACGCCAAGGAGCTCGTCCATGGGAAGAGGGGGGCCGTCCACATAGCCAACGGCAGCCCGATCTTCAAGGGCCTGCCGCCCATACTGCAGGCTGGGAGGTACCACTCCCTCGCCGTGGAGCGGGAGAGCATGCCCGACGACCTGCTGGTCATAGCCGAGGACCCCCAAGGCGAGGTCATGGGCGTGAAGCACCGGTCCCTGGACGTCTACGGGGTGCAGTTCCACCCCGAGTCCATACTGACGGACGGGGGGGACGTCATAATCAGGAACTTCCTGAAGACGGGGGGCGCGGGGAGATGATACGCGAGGCGATCCACGACATCCTGGAGGGGCGGGNCCTCTCGCTGGAGGCCACGAGGGGCGTGATGGAGGAGATGATGGACGGCACAGCGACACAGTCCCAGATGGGCGCGTTTCTCGCCGCGATGCGCCAGAAGGGCGAGACCATCGACGAGATCACGGCCTGTGCGGCGGTCATGAGGGAGAGGTGCGAGAGGCTGCGCCCGGACACCGACGTGCTGGACATCGTGGGGACGGGCGGGGACGAGCTCTACACGTTCAACATCTCCACCGTGTCCGCTTTCGTGGCCGCGGCGGGCGGCG
>WRNL01000063.1 GCA_009776625.1 Methanomassiliicoccaceae archaeon
GGGGCGGCCCAACTCTGCCGGCGGGAGCCGGAACATCCCGGCTCCCCCGTCAGAGGTACAGGCAGAGCCTCTTCAGCCACTCCTCCGCCTCTGCCCTCTTCGGGTGCTTGGCCTCCAGCCTCGAGAACTCCGCCCCGTGCCTCTTCGCGGTCGGGTCGAACCCGATCATCAGGTGGCACAGCTCGTGGTACAGGCAGAAGTCGAGGACGAAGTCCGGGATCATGTCGGTGTCGAGGACGCTCGATATCGAGATGACCTTCATCAGGACCGAGCAGTGCCCGATCTTCCTCACGTTGGACTCCTTCGTCCACGTGAGGTGGAGCGCCGGGTCCCTCTCCGCCAGCCCCGCGTCTATGAGCCTCTGGTACGCCGCCTCCAGGCTCTTCGCCTCCCCGTCGGGGGACCTCGTGAGGTTCCTGCTCCTTTTGAGGTACACAGGCTGCTTGTACTCCGAGAACTCGGGCGAGGTTATCCACCTGCACATGTCCTCCGAGTAGCCCTCGTCCTCGCCCATTATCTTCGAGTAGAGCGAGTTGCACAGGCCCGCGATCACTTCCGGGGGCGCGTCCGCGAGGTAGTCCGACACCTTGAAGTCCGCCCACTTGTAGCTCCTCTGCCACCTGACCTTGAACTCCTTGAAGGCGACGAACTCCGCCTCGACCTTGTCAAAACCATACTCTTTGCCGATTTCCTTGAACTTGGTCCTTAAGACCTCTTCTGTTTCCATTTCTTATTCTCCCAACGATATACATCGTGTACAGGAACGACCGCTGGGTTGAGCAATAAAAAGAGGCCACTACAGTTAGCAAGGTAGCTACCCAGGCCCCGGCTTCGGCTTTCGTCGACTGCGCCGACGACTCATCGGGAACGTGTAAGAAACTGCTCGACAGCCAAAGTATTGTTTATACCGAGCGCGATGCCGCCACATGCAGGAAGACCCCGAGGAACGGGAGATGACGGAGAACATACTGAAAGCCATAGAGAGGGAGTACGGCTTCGTGCCTGTGGTCAACAAGATCCTGTCCGAGCGCCCGGACATGTTCATACCCGCCGCTAGCCTCGGGAGGGCCGTCCTGGAGGGGAGGGGGGAGCTCGACCGTAAGACGAGGTTCCTCGCGGCGGTTTCCGCAGCGGCCGCCCTGGGCGGGCAGCACTGCGTCAGGGTACAGATGCGCCACGCCGAGCAGGCGGGGGCGACCAGGGACGAGATCCTCGAGAGCATCCTCATAGGGTCGTACATGGCGATGACGCGCTCGCAGTCGTACGCGCTGAGGGAGTACGGGGAGATGTTCAAGGACAAAGAGTGACGGCAGGAGGGACGTCAAGGTTTCTTTTGCGGGCACTCACAAGCCCGAGGCCCGCCTGACAGGTACTGGCCTTGTTATACCGAATTGCAGAGATGACGATGAACGCCGCATCATGGGTTAAGCTGGACGAATGGGTCGTCCCTATCTCCAACTGGGCGGTCGTTTTTAGCTGTTAATGTCAAATGGCCATGGGCGTTCAGGCTTCCCGTAAGAAACCCCCCTGCTCTGACCAGCTTTTCCCTGCGATACCTTAAGAACACGTACCCGTTCCCAGTAGCAGATAACCATGAGGCCGTTGCGAAACAGGGAGAAGTACCCCAACCTAGAGAGCCTGAGGGCGTTCCATAAGGGGCACCGGGGGAAGATCGCCCTCTTCCTTGTGTTCACCGTGCTGTCCGGCACGGTCGCCCTGGCCACGCCGCTCTTCCTGTCCGACATGCTGATCAGCCTGACCGGGGGGGACTACGACCGGATGGCGTACCTCGCGGCAGCCGTGTTCGGCATAGTCTGCGCCGTCGCCGCGTCCGGCATGGCCGCGGAGTACTTCTACACGGTGACGACCAACGACCTCTTCCTGAGCATACGCCGCAAGGTCGCATACAGCACGATGTCCATGAGGCTCTCCTCGGTGTACGACAAGGGCTCCGGGTTCTTCCTGGAGAGGCTGAACGAGGACACCAGGGAGGCGGCGGGCGTCCACCTCAACATATGGAGGGCTGTGATCAACCTCGTCGTCAACCTCGGGTTCATCGGCTACATAACGGTCCTGAGCCCCCTGCTCGGCCTGCTCTTCGGGGCCGGGCTCGCCCTGCTCATATTCCTCGAGTACCTGCGCGTGTCGCGCCTGCTCGAGAACATGAAGAAGAGCAAGCGGGCGGTGGAGAAGGTCAAGTCGAACGAGGCCGAGATCCTGAAGGGCATTAAGGAGATCAAGGGCCTGAACGCCAGGGGCCCCGTCGTGGAGAGGCACACCGCCGTCAGCTCAAAGTATGTGGACGTGAAGTACGAGCGCGAGATCTACCAGAAGAAGATGCAGAACCTGATCGACACCGTCAAGGGCGGGATCGACCTGTCGGTCCTGCTCTTCGCCGGGCTGTACCTCCTGCCCGGCGGCATGGTGGAGCTGGCGGCGGTGCTTATCATCTACACCTACAAAGGCAACATCTACAGCCTCATCGCCGGCCTTGCGAGGATCAGGGACACCTACGTCAACGGCGAGCTGGCGGCGAAGCGCGTGAACGACATCGTCCGCGCGCCGCCCGGCGAGGTCGACACCTTCGGGGACAGGCCGATCCCCGGCAGGATCGAGAGGATAGAGTTCTGCGACGTCTCCTTCGGGTACACTGACGACAAGAAGGTGCTGGACGGCGTGAGCTTCGCCGTGGAGGGGGCGGGCGTCGTCGGCGTCGTCGGCAAGAGCGGCAGCGGGAAATCGACGATATTCGGCCTGCTGGCGAGGTTCTACGACCCCACCGGAGGCTCCATCCTGATAAACGGCGAGGACGTCTCCACGCTCGCCGAGGAGGACGTTCGGGGGAGGATCACCCCGGTGCTGCAGGACCCGTACATATTCAACGACACCGTGATGAACAACCTGCTCCTAGCGAGCCCCGAAGCCACCGAGGAAGAGGTGGCGGCCGCCTGCCGCGCCGCGTGCATACACGACGAGATAACGGAGATGCCCGCCGGCTACGACACGGTGATAGGGGAGGGGGGAGCGACGATATCCGGGGGGCAGAAGCAGCGCCTCGAGATAGCCCGCGTTCTCCTGAAGGGGTCCGAGGTCATGCTTTTCGACGAGGCGACCAGCGCCCTCGACAGGAACAACCTCGAGAAGATAAACGACCTCGTGGCAGAGCTGGGGAGGGAGAGGATCGTGCTGGTCATCGCCCACAGGCTCAACGTCATGCGCAGGTGCGACAGGGTCATAGTGCTGGACGAGGGCAGGGTCGTGGCGTACGCCCCCCACGACGAGCTGATGGAGACCTGCGGGTACTACAGGGAGCTGTTCAGGCGTGGGGCGGCCGCCGAGCAGCCGCCCGCACAGTGAGATGGTTTATAGGGGCGGAACGGCTCCCCCCTGTGGAGGCCTGCACCGCGACACACGGCGGGCG
The DNA here is from genome assembly GCA_009776625.1 of Methanomassiliicoccaceae archaeon. GTDB lineage: Archaea > Thermoplasmatota > Thermoplasmata > Methanomassiliicoccales > Methanomethylophilaceae > Methanoplasma. Next base: position 3,422 of record WRNL01000063.1, read on the forward strand.
GGGGAGGGAACACTACATGGGAATATCGAATCTTGAGAACGAAGAAGGGGACCACTTCTACAAACTCTGGATCCCCCTGCTGGGGACAGTGAAGACGAATTGCGACGCCCTTGAGGGGGAAACGGGGTCGCCTGACGGCAAGAGGACCATGATGATCAACGACGTGAGGGACAAGCTGTGGGCGCACCCCGAGTGGATCGACGACCATCTGGCCGGGGAAGGGGCGGGGCTGCCAGAAGAGGACAAGGAGATCCTGAGGTCCTGGCGGGACAATTTCGTGTTCGGCAGGTTCGCCGTGATGAGGCATCTGAAGAAATACTCCGTGTTCATGCCCCTCAGCGGCGATGCCAGGCTGTACGGGGTGATCGGGATAACCGACTCTGTGGAGGACACCCTGATCATGTACTCCGTTCCGTGCGTCGTAGAGACCGCCCTGATACCGTTCAAGGGCAGGATAATCTACGACTCGCTCCTGGCGGTGAGCCCCGTCAGCTTCGGAGGGGGGTTCAAGAAGTCCTTCAACGAGCAGTACAACGATGCCAAGGCCGTCACGGGGATCATCGAGGCGCTGGGCGGCGCCGCGTCGCAGAAGAAGGCGACCGGGGAGTGCGTCCGCATCACCCTCGCAACGCTGGACAGCATCGACCAGGAGGAGGGCGCCGTGGACGACGGCATCGATATATACGAGGATGGGCAGGTCGAGTCGGAAGGGGCGGAGGAGGCCTTCCGGTTCAAGGCCAAGGAGAAGAAGGGCGAGCGCAGCGGCTTCGTGAGGNTCACCAAGGACGGGCGCGACATAGACAAGTTCCAGTGCAACTGCACCTTCGGCAAGGGCGCGCCCCTATGCAGGCACGTCGTCGCCGGCGTGCTCTCCGTCCAGGGCGGAATCTGCGAGTCCGACCTCGAGCTCGGCAGGGCCGGCGCGGCGGAGACGACCGTCGACGGCACCAACACCGCGAGGGCCGTAGGCAGCGGGGACCTGGACGTGTTCTCCACGCCGATGATGGCCGCGCTGATGGAGGCTGCCGCCTGCAACGCCCTGGAGGGAGTCCTGGAGGCAGGCGAGACGTCGGTAGGGGCGGGCATAAGCATAGAGCACAAGTCCCCCAGCCGCATGGGCGCCACGGTGAGCGCCAAGGCAACGGTCAAATCGGTCAGGGGGCGCAGGGTCGTGTTCGAGGTTTCGGCCTCCGAGGGCTCCCGCGAGGTCGGCAAGGGCACCCACACGCGCATGGTCGTCGACAGGGAGCAGTTCGCCGGCAAGGGCAAGAAGGGCGGCGGGGGCCCGGCGAAGAAGAAATGAGGTGGCGGCCGACATGACCAGAATGTGCCGGCCCCGCTGTCGCGACCCGGGCGCGGATGCAAAGTATATATCCCCACACTGGATGCAAAGGGGCATATGGCAGACGACAACCAAGCATGCTTGACGGTCTACACCCTTATCGGCAAGCCCGAACGGGTAAAGGACCGTCTGACCGCCCGTTTCGAGGAGATGGCGGAAGGGGTGGACAGCACAGCGGGGGAGGGCGACGGCGTCGAGCGCGTCGTCATACGGCTCCGGGACGGCACGGAGGTGGTGGTGCACGTCAACACCGGGGACGGCTTCATCCGGCAGCACATCGGGGGGATGCAGGGGTTCTTCGCACGTGCCGACTGCGACAACAAGGAGCTGCGCCAGAGCGTGCTGCGCCAGATCCAAGTGTTCAACTGCGTCGTAGGCTGCTCATTCGAAATGAACGACGATACGGATCGGACGAACTACATCGTCAACACGATGTTCGCGGTCGCAGGGGACATCAACGGCATCGTGCTGATGCCGGACATGCGCCTGCTCTGCCCCGACGGGTCCCTGTTGTACTCCGCCGAGGGCAAGAGCGACCTGACCGAGTACGTCCCCATCGGGAACGCCGACTTCATCGACGGCCCCGTGGAGGAGTCCCCGGCGGACGTGGCCCGCCGGGAGCGCTCCATCGCGGCGCTGGAGGAGAAGGGGATCCCGTACCTCCCGCAGCTCCCCGCCGCCAAAGGGGCGGGCCTGCGCCAGCCGGAGGAGATCGCCCAGCGGCTGCTGGCGATGTTCGGGGTCTGCGTGTACTGCGAGGCGCGGGTCGGAGGGGAGACCTGGGAGGAGTCGCAGAAGTACCTGCGGAAGATCGACCGGATCCTCGGCGGGCTGGACGGCCGCCTCACCGCACGGGAGAGGGCGTTCCTCGCCGTGAAGAAACCGGAGCAGCGCGACCTTGCCAATTTCGGGTGGAGGTACGAGTGCTGCCACGTCCTCATGTGGGCGCTCGGCCTCAGGGACGGGCTAGGATACCCCGACCGCACCTGCGACGTCTCCGGCATGGGAGGGGTCATATGGAAACTGGGCAGCCTCGCCGAGCTCATGGGGCGCGTGAGGCCACGCACGGAGGAGGAGGCGCTGGATGCGGCAGACCTCATCCTGAGGTACGACTGGGCATGCGTCGATGCGAGAGTGAACAGGCTCGAGGCACCCGCCGGGCTGGACGACGGGGTGGTGGTCGAATGGCACCATGCCCTCAACTGGCTCATCGGGTGGGGCGGGGGCGCCGACTGGGAAGACGTCAAGACCCACACCTGACGCGTCGTGATATTGCGGGGGAATGCGAATGGAAATGAGCGACATCTCGGAAAGGGTGGGGCAGTTCCTGAAGGACAACCCCGTGTCCTTCGGCGTCTTCGCCGTCCTCATTGGGGTGTTCGGGCTGCTGGGCGCGGTCTTCGACTGGGATTGGCTGTTCGGGAACGTAAGCGGGGTGGACTACAACCTCGGCAAAGTAGACGGCCTGGTCAACTTCTTCGGCCGGCCTGCGGCGAGGGTCATATTCGGCGCGTCGTGCTTCCTGCCGATACTCTGCGGCGTCGTCCTGATCTGGCTGTGCCGGGTAAGGAGCAAGCTGTGACCCTGCACAGACCTGCACGTCGAGCCATTCGTAACAAACAGCTTACTGCTGGCCTATAATTTGATAATATATTATCAAATAATAATATTTTTTGCTTTTTATGATATCATATTGCATATTTTTAATAATATTTAAATACTCTATGCAGTATATTATCAAAAGATGGCAAAAATCATAAACCGAGAAAGATACCTCGACAGACTCCTCCTCTACAAGGACAAGCCGCTCGTTAAAGCCATCACAGGGATAAGGAGATGCGGGAAATCCACCCTTATGAGGACGTTCATCGACCGCCTGGTCGAATCGGGAGTCCCGAAGGACAGGATACTCTACATGAAGTTCGATACTTTCCCCGACAGTGAGATCGATAACGACGTGAAACTGTGGGAAGAGGTGAGCGGCAGGATTGAGATATCAAAAGGCAGCTATCTCCTCTTCGACGAGATACAGGACATCGCCGGATGGGAAAAGAAAGTGAACATGATGTACGAGGCGGGCGCGGACGTCTACATCACCGGGTCGAACACGCGCCTCCTGAGGTCCGAGTCCTCGACGTACCTCACTGGCAGGACGTACGAGGTCAAGATGTACCCTCTCTCTTTCAGAGAGTACCTGGAGTTCGGCATCGATAGGAGAGGGAATCTGCAAGAGTCGCTGAAAAAATACAAGATGAATGGCGGATTCCCTTTCATAGCCCTCTTTGAGGAAGAGATAGGGGCGGACAGCTGGAACATATCGTCAGGGATCTACGACTCGATATTGGTTAACGACATCATCGAGAGATACGGGGTCAGGGATGTGTCCGTGGTGAAGAACATCTTCAGGTTCCTGATGAAGAACACAGGGAACCAGACATCCGTGAGAAGCATCTCCAACTACCTTACAAGCAACGGCGAGAAGACGCACCACCAGACAATCGACACGTACCTCGGATACCTGGAATCGGCGTACCTCGTCTACAGAGCTAAGAAATACGATATCAAGGCGAGGGAGTACCTCCGTACGTCCGATAAGTTCTATGCGGCCGACATCGGCATGAGGAACGGCATCGTGGGGTTCAATTACGAGGATCAATCAGGATTATTGGAGAACATAGTATTCCTGGAGCTTCTTGCGAGAGGGAGCGATGTCTCCGTTGTGTCTGTCGGGGGCGGGGAGATAGATTTCGTCGTGGACAAGGGGGGCAACAAACAGTACTACCAAGTAACGGACAACCTCTACTCCCCAGAAACGATAGAGCGGGAGGTCAGGTCCCTCTTGGCGACAGGGGACAACTACCCAAAGACGATAATCACAGACAAACCATTCGAATTAGGGGAGATAAGGGGGATCCGGGTCATCAGCCTGATCGATTTCCTCCTCGAAGATCTCACCTGACCCTGTCCTGACAACCAGTCGGCATGGGGCCAGTTACATAATTTTTTACAATGATTCTTCATAACTGGACGCGGACAAGCCGAAGCGCGGCTTTGAGGCACACAGTTACCGGTCATCCTTTCGTGAACGGTTTTCAAACGCCGCCCTGGACTGATTACAGGACACCGTAGGCGTAGCCCGTCAGCCCCTGTTGGTTTTTCCTTTGGCGGGCTTTGTTTTGCCTTTGTAGCCGGTGGAGCCTTTGTTCTGATCGTTCCTGCCCTTGCCTTTCGGACCGTCAGAGTATTGTAAAGACGGATCCCTTTTTATGCGGAGTTTGTCCAATATCATATCATATACCACCCTGTGTACATTGCGGATATGCCGATAAGGAGTAGCACCACCATTCATTTTATGATTTTGATTAGGGTTGCGTTATAGTGGTAGGTGGCCTCGCGTGCTTTGTTGACCCCGTTCGCGACCATCACATCCAGATCGTTTATTTCACCCTTGTTGTATAGCTCTATCTCATTTTCTATGCTCATCCCCGTCGATAGGGTAAACATGCCTGAGATCGACACGACAAAAATCCCCATCATGCAACAGGCCAAGATGCATACCTGAGAAACTGCAAGGTTATGTTAGACCAAACCCTTGCACATAATCGTTATAAAAATCACGTAAACGGCTAAAATCTCAATTATGAAAAGAGCCTTGCGGGCCCCATGGAGCATTGGGTCCTAAATCTTCGGAATGTATGGGTTAGGCGTATGTAACCTTATCCGAATGAGGTTTTTCTTTAAATAGTGTTTATAAAGAGTATTTAAACAAAAAGTATA
>WRNL01000064.1 GCA_009776625.1 Methanomassiliicoccaceae archaeon
CCTGCCGAGGCGGGTCTGCGCAGGGGGGTGGCCCGCCTCTGCCGACAGCCTTATCCACCTGACCGCCTCGGCGTCGTCCTGCGGCACGCCCTCGCCCTCCAGGCACATCATGCCGATCTCGTACTGCGCCACGGCGTCCCCGCCCTCCGCCCTCCGCCTGATGCCTTCTATGTCGGACATACGGGGGCAATCCCGTTCCGCACATAAAGGGGTTCGCAGCACCCCTTCGCTCAGCAACACGGGGGGACATCCGAAGACCGCCGCTCATTGGGGAGGCCTCCGTACCGAGGTATATTATTAATGGAGAATGATTCAGGCTTTCATGGGACTAGAAAACGATCTCTATTCCGAGCTTGTGGAACTCAGGGATCACATCAGGGAGAGCCGCATGCACTCCACGGGGCGGTCGCCCACGGTGTGCACCGACGAGGCGCTCAGGGAGATGGCACAGAGGGTGCCGACCAAGGCCGACGACTTTGCGGCCATACCCGGGGTCGGCCAGAGGTTCGTGGAGCTGTACGGGGACGAGTTCCTCTCGGTGACCAAGAAGTACGCGGTTACCGCGGCAAGGGGGTCCAACATGGACCGGGACGTCGCCCAGACCCTCCGCGAGCTGCAGAAGAAGCTGGTCAACATAAGCAGGAACAACCGCCTCCTCTACATGGGCAAGATCTACAGGAAGACGGGCTTCGACCTCGCCACCGTGCGCGACCTGGACCTCATGGGCCTACTCTTCGGGAGGAAGAAGTCCCTGAAGCTCTGCGACTCGACCAAGAGCGCCGAGGACCTGCGCATATACAAGGCCCTCAACGAGCTCATAAGGGAGGTCACCAGGGACATGAGGGACAAGGGCCTGTACGACCTCTACATAGGGTACCCGTTCGTCGAGGGGAGGCTACCTGGGGAGGACTTCGACATCCGTGCCCCCCTCGCCCTGTTCCCCGTCATACTGGACAAGGACGCGAAGAGCGTCTCCGTCAGGCTCGACGACTCGAGGGACGTGATATACAACAACTCCCTCCTCCTGGCGTTCATAAAGTTCAGCGGCAAGAACCGCCCGTTGCCGAGCAACGTGGTTGAGGACTACAGCGGCGAGACGTTCGTCAGCAACCTCGTCGCCTTCTACGAGGAGCAGGGGTTCCCCCTCAAGGTCACGTACGGGCAGCCGACGCCCTTCGTCGACTACAGGGCGGGGGAGTTCCCCAAGCACCTCCCCGGCGACCTGCAGATGGTCCACAACGTGATCATGGGTAAGTTCCCGTCGTACTCGAGCTACATCCAGAGGGACTTCGACGAGCTCCTCGCCGGCAGGGAGATCAACGCGGTGCTGTCCGATTTGATTAAAGACCTGAACAAGGGCGACTTCTACTCGGACATGCCGAGCCCCCTGTCGCTCCCCGCGCTGAGGGAGAAGGGGCTGGAGGCCTCCGAGAGGGAGATAACGTACATCAACACGCTGAACGGCGCCCAGGAGAACGTCATCACCGCCGTGAACAAGGAGGACGAGCTCGTGGTGCACGGGCCGCCCGGCACAGGCAAGTCCCAGGTGATAACGGGGCTGATCACGTCGGCGGTGAACAACGGGAAGACCGTCCTCATGGTGTCAGAGAAGAAGACCGCGCTGGACGTGGTCTACTCCCGGCTGGGCAACCTGTCGAAGTACTGCCTGATGATCGACGACGTCGGCAACAAGGAGGCATTCTACCAGCAGCTGGGGGTGATGCTGGAGATCGCGCCGCCCCGGACCGGCTCCGACCTCGCGGCGCTCTCCGAGAGCATCGACCGCGACGTGGGGGTGCTCTCGGGCATAGCCGACACAATGTACAGCCAGGGGAGCTTCGGCATAGAGCCGTACAAGCTCTACTCCATGGAAAGGTGGCTCGACCTCGAGGACAAGATCGACTACGAGAAGTACAAGATGATCAAGGCCGCCGTGTCCGCGAAGCTGCTGGAACTCAAGTACAACGACGTGAAGGAGCTCAACAGGAAGTTCGGCGACAGGACCCTCATGACCAACTTCGACGAGTACTGCAGCTGCGTCGACAGGATACCCTGGTTCACCCAGATGAAACCTGACCTCTCCGAGTACAGCATCGGCGAGATGAAGGCGGACCTGATGGACATAGAGCGCCAGATGGTCGAGTGGCGGAACAAGGGCGTCCTGTCCAGGATGTTCTCCAAAGGCAAGGTGAGCCGCGAGGCGACCGCCATGCTGGGCAAGTACTTCAACACGTACAGCGAGAGGACCGTACAGACGGTGCTGGACGACCCCACCGGCATAATCAAGGCGCTGGACGACTACGACCTGTACTCGTCGAGGGCCACGGTGTACGACAGGCTGAACGAGAGGGAGCGCATCTACGGCAGGGGGATAATCTCCCTGTCGAAGGAGGCCGGATGGCAGTTCAGCGAGAGCAACAACATGATCCTGAAGTACATCCTGAACTACCACCTGCAGAAGTTCGACGCCGACCACAAGGCGCTCCTCCAGGACATACAGGACTTCGACAGCATCGTGGCGGACATGGACCGCAAGATCGGCGAGAAGAAGAAGCTCACGAAGGACCGCGTCGAGGAGATAATGCAGGAGCACCTCCGCTTCATCACGGAGTCCAAGCGCCGCGGGGACATAGTCAGGATAATAGAGAACAAGCGCAAGTGGAGCCTCAACAAGTTCATCAGCCGCTACAGCTACGAGCTGTTCAAGGGGGTGAAGATATGGCTGCTGACGCCCGAGGTGGTGTCCGACATAATGCCCCTGGAGATGGGGCTGTTCGACCTCGTGATATTCGACGAGGCGTCGCAGATGTACGTCGAGAAGGGGATACCCTCGATCTACCGCGCGAAGAAGGTGGTCATAGCGGGCGACCACAAGCAGCTCCGCCCGTCCAACCTCGGCGCCGGGCGCATAGAGTACGGGAGCGACGAGGACTACGAGGGGGAGGAGGACGAGGTGTCCGCCGTCCTGGAGGAGGAGAGCCTCCTGGACCTGGCGAGGACCCGCTACGACAACATCCTGCTGAACTTCCACTACCGTTCCAAGTACGAGGAGCTGATAGCGTTCTCCAACTACGCGTTCTACGGGGGGAGGCTGTACGTGTCCCCGAACGCGGTCCAGCCCGAGAGGCCGCCGATAGAGGTCCACAAGGTCAGCGGGGAATGGGCGAAGAAGGCCAACGTCAAGGAGGCCAGGGTCATCGTCGAGCTGCTCAAGGAGTTCTTCAAGACGAGGAAGGAGGACGAGACCATCGGGATAATTTCCTTCAACGTCTCGCAGAGGGACCTGATCAACGACCTCATCGACGACGAGTCCGCAAGGGACCCGGAGTTCGGGAAGGCCGTGAACAAGGAGATGACGAGGTTCGACAACGGGGAGGACGTGGGCCTGTTCGTCAAGAACATCGAGAGCGTCCAAGGGGACGAGCGCGACGTCATCATATTCTCCATCGGGTACGCCAAGGACAAGGACGGCAAGCTCATGCAGAGGTTCGGGTGGCTGAACAACAAGGGAGGGGAGAACCGCCTGAACGTGGCCATCAGCCGCGCCAAGAAGAAGATACACATCGTCTCCTCCTTCGACCCGGAGGAGCTGCAGGTCGAGACGGCGAAGAACGACGGCCCGAGGATACTGAAGAAGTACCTGCAGTACGCCGAGGCCGTGAGCAACGGCCAGAAGGAGCTGGCCGCCAGCATACTGGAGTCCTTCGGCGACAACAGGTGGAGGTCCGCGCCGCCGGTGCCGGGGGAGTCCCCCATCACCGAGAAGGTGTACAACGCGCTCGTCCGGAAGGGGTACAGCGTGGAGAAGGACGTGGGCATCGGCGGGTACCAGATCGACCTGGCCATCAAACAGGACAACAGGTACATCCTAGGGATAGAGTGCGACAGCCACATCTACGAGATGTCCGACTCCACTAGGGAGAGGGACTACCACCGGCAGAAGTACCTTGAATCCAGGGGCTGGCGCATCCACAGGGTGTGGACCCCGGGGATGTGGAAGGACCCCCAGAAGGAGGTCAACAACATAGTCAAGGCGATCGAACGGACGTCCATGTGACCGACGCGGCGGCTGCACGGCAAGCGGTCATCTGTCTCTCAGGACGGCATCGTCCACGAGTAGGGTCCCGCCGCCCCTCCCCCATTCCAGCGTATGCCGGACTATGTGAAGGGGCCGGCTGTGCATCGGGGAGTCCAGCGTCAGCGACTCGTACTCCCCGCCCTCGCCGATCACGCTTATCCCGTGGCTGTCCCTCAGCGACATCAGGCCGTCGACCGCCGCGGAGTCGATCTCCCTCCCCAGCCAGGACTTGTCGAAACCCTCCGCGTAGCACCCCACTATTACCGCCCTGATCCCGGCGGACAGCAACTCTTCGAGGGCCATGCCCTGGTCCTTCCTCCAGAGCGGCGCGACGACCTTCATGCCTATCCGGTCGCAGACCCTGTTGACCCTGTCCCACTGGTAGTCCGACCAGACGAACCCCGCTACGATGCCGTCGGCGTCGAGGCCTGAGAGCGCCCCTGAGAGCGCCTGCATGTCGGCCTCCTCGGAGCCGGACGTCCCCACCGTCACGAGCTCCTTCCCCATGGATGCGGCCATGAGCGGCACTGCCCCTATGTTCGGGACATGGAACATCCAGGACTCCCCTGACTCGGGCTCTATGCTCACAAGATAGGGGACGTCGTACCCCATCTGCTGTGCCAGGTATAGCGCGAGCGTGGAGTCCTTCCCCCCTGAATAGAGAGCGGCGAGGCGCATGATGACGGCAACGGGCATCATGGTAATCAATTTTTGCATAGTGGGCATGTCCCCTGGGGGAGCCGCCGCCTCGGCACGGGGAAAGATGATAAACGATTACGCCGTTGCGGCGTCACGAACGTGACCGCCATGGCGCAGGATGAACCCAACCTCAAGAGAATCGTTGCAGAGAGAGCCGTCGATGACCATGTCAGGGACGGGATGACCGTGGGGCTCGGGACGGGGAGCACGTCCGAGTACGCAGTTAGGAGGGTCGGGGAGCTCGTCAGCGGCGGGCTCAGGCTCAAATGTGTCGCTACATCCGAACGGACGGCGAACCTGGCACATGGGCTGGGGATAGAGCTGTTCGACATCAACGACGTCCCCCACATAGACGTGACCATCGACGGGGCGGACGAGGTGGACCCTGGCAGACAGCTCATCAAGGGCCTCGGCGGCGCCCTCCTGAGGGAGAAGATCGTAGCTGCCGCCAGCATGACGGAGGTGATCATCGTCGACGAGTCCAAGGTAGTGGACAAGCTCGGCGTCAGGACCCCCCTGCCCGTCGAGGTCGTGCCGTACGGCCACAGGAAGACCGCTTACGCCCTCGAGAGGAAAGGGTGCAAGGCGACGCTCAGGGAGGCGGGCGGAGAGCCGTTCGTGACAGATGCCGGCAACTACATCTACGATTGCAAGTTCGAGTCCATCGAGAGCCCCTTCTTCCTGGAATCCATGATAAACGTCATGCCCGGCGTGGTCGAGAACGGGCTGTTCCTCAACACGGCGGATGTCGTCCTCGTTTCGCACCCCGACGGCACAGTCACAAAGATCGAGTGAGGGGCATCCGTACCCAAAGGCCAGTCGATGCCCTCGGGATGCCGTCCGCCATATGGGCTGGGGAGGCGAAAATTGATAACCCGTCGGGCACATGCGTGTGACATGCTAATCCTGGACAGCTCTGCGCTTTTTTCCATGGAGGGCCTGCCCGACGAGGAGTTCCTCTGCCCCCCCGGCGTCGTCGGCGAGCTCGCCAGGCACGGCGACGGGAGGGTGGGCCTTTGGGGGGACCTCCTGAGGACTTCCGACTGCACAAAGGAGTCCGTCGAGAAAGTGGGCGAGGCCGCCAGGGGGAGCGGCGACCTGGGGAGGCTGTCGCCGGTCGACATCTCTGTGCTGGCTCTTGCGCTGGACACAGGCGGGACCATACTGACGGACGACTACTCCATCCAGAACGTGTCCCGCATAATGGGGATCCCTTTCAGGCCGGTGGGAATGGCCGCTATAAAGAGAGTGGAGAAGTGGAACTACCGGTGCGTCGGCTGCGGGAAATGGTTCAAGGAGAAGTCGGACGAATGCCCCATCTGCGGGTCTGGGATGAGGGCGCACAGGAAACGGTGATCAGGGGAATATGCGTCTGCACCTGATGAGGTTGCCCATGCGCCTTGCGCCGAGGACGCCCATGCAGAGCTCCGTCCTCCTGTCGGACCCGAACGCCAGCGCATCCGCGAGCCTCTTGTTGCTCGCCGCTATGCCCAGGGGCTTGCGGAACACCCTCATGCACTCGTCCTGGTAATCCGTCAGGCTGCGGCCGTTGACAGCCCTGTCACCGGCGACCTCCCCGCAGACCTTACCCGCGATGAGGGCCAGCGGCAGCCCCCCGCCGTTGACGGGTATCACCTGGCCGGCGGCGTCCCCCACCACCATGCCGTTGCCGGACACCAGGCGGGGCAGCATCCCCCTGCTCGGGACGTGCTTGCCCTCGAGCCTCGTAGTGATGTCGAAGCCGTGCCTCTCCCTGAAACTCTCGAAGTGCTCCCTTGCAGTTCCTGCCGAGAACCTCGGGGACAGCCCCACGCCGACGTTCGCCTGCCCCCTCTTGGGTATTATCCAGCCGTACGCGCCAGGCGCGATGCCGCCGAAGAACATGTGGACGTACGGGCCGAAGTCCCCTCTCGCCTGGGCGGTGACCGCCGGGTACGGGTCCACGTTCTTCGGGAGGCCCAGCGCCCTCGCGACCCTCGAGCCGGGGCCGTCAGCGCCTATGATCACGCCGTACTCTATCTCGCCGGACGACGTAAGCGCCCTCCCTCCCTCTATCCTCTTGAACAGGCAGCCCTTGACCAGCTCCACGCCCTCCTTCTCGGCCTCGGACACGAGATGCCTGTCGAAGGCGTCCCTGTCCATGGTGTACCCGCTGAAAGCGATGAGACTCTCTTTGCCCTTCGGGTCTATGAGCTTTATCCCTTCTATCTCCCTCAGCCTCAGGGCGTTCGGGACGTCGAACAGGGCGGCGATGTCCCCTGCGTTGGGGAACATGCCGGCTATCTCCTTGTCGGAGGGCATCATCTCGCCGCACCTCACAGGAACGCCGACATCCGGCCTCCTCTCGACCATGGTCACCCTCGCCCCTCTCAATGCGGCGTACCTCGCCGCCGTCGCCCCGGCTGGCCCGGCGCCCACGACAAGCACGTCCGTCTTCATCCCACGGTCACCTGTTGCGGTCCACTATGAAGTTCGAAAGGGCTATGAGGGATCTCTTGTAGGGTGAGTCCCCTATGGCGTCGAGAAACGGCATAGAGGCGCTCGCAATGCCCCTCGCTTTCTCGAGGCATCTTTGGACCGCGTCAGTCCTCTTGATGAGAGCTATGGCCTCGGACACCTCGGGCCAACCCATGTCCTTCCTGCTGAACAGCTCCCTCACCGCGTCGCCGTGGACGGGGTCCTGCATGGCGTATATCGTCGGGAGCGTGGGCTTCCCCTCCATGATGTCGCTCCCTATCCTCTTCCCCGTCTTCCCCTCGTCGCCGGCCACGTCCAGGATGTCGTCCACTATCTGGAACGCCATACCGGTCCGGACGGCGAACTCCCCCAAGTTGTAGATGGTCTCGCTGTCAGAGCCGGCGAGGAACGCGCCTATCTTCGCGCCGCATTCTATCAGCCTCGCTGTCTTCCCCTCTATTATGCCCAGGTAGTCCTCTTCCGTGGCCCCGACGCTGTGTTCCAGATCCTTCTGGTCGAACTCGCCTGCGCCCATGGCGGCGGACGCTGACACTATGTAGTCCACCACTTCTGGTGCCGCTGAGCCTATGAGCCTGTAGCCTGTGGCGAACATGAAGTCGCCGGCTATTATGGATCTGCCAATGGAATACCTCTTGTAGGCGGCCTGCGCCCCCCTCCTTAGCTCGCCGCGGTCGTTGATGTCGTCGTGGACGAGAGTGGCGTTGTGTATTATCTCGATGGCTGTCGCAGCGTCGATTGCTCTCTTGACGTCCTTCCCGCCGCATGCATGGTGAGCCAGGAGGCACATTGACGGCCTGATCCTCTTGCCGTTCGAGCCGAGGACGTACCTGCATATCTCAGTGAGCTCTGGGTTCTTGGACCTCACTGTGTCCATCATAAGCCTCTCTACCTTTTCCAGGTCCTCGGAGATAGGAGAATACCAGGGCTCGTCCATTAGCTCTGGGATGTTCAGAATCTACTTAACTGTTTTCTACCTTCCCCCCTTTTCTGTGGGAAAAATCATCTCCATCCTTTGCGTTCCTCGCTCGAGCGGCCGCGGGTACGAGGCACCGCATGGCGGCATGAGAGAGAGAGAGAGCATCGACCATTGCGAAGAACAGCACGAACCATACTGACACATTCATCAGGGTGGCGGAGGGCTGCCCCGCGGCGGCATCCGAGGCATCGCCGCCGAAGGGGGGGGG
>WRNL01000065.1 GCA_009776625.1 Methanomassiliicoccaceae archaeon
CATGAGGCGGCACGCCCCAGGCGGTCGCCCCTGACCGCCCCGGGCGTGCCTGACCAAGGCGGGTGATACATCTTTTAACCCGTCCTGCGATGACACATGTGGTCATAAGACCAGGTGCATGGCCATGGAGTATTGGATCCTATTCGCATTCGCCTCGGCTCTCTTCGCCGGCCTGACCTCTATATTGGCGAAGATCGGCCTCAAGGGCGTGGACTCCGACCTGGCCACCGCCTTGAGGACAATCGTGGTCCTCGGGTTCGCCTGGGCGGTCGTCCTCATCGTCGGCTCCCAAGGGTCGATAGGCGAGATCAGCGCGTACACCCTGGCGTTCCTTGTGCTGTCCGGCCTGGCCACAGGGGCGTCCTGGCTCTGCTATTTCCGCGCGGTGCAGATAGGGCAGGTGAGCAAGGTCTCCCCCATAGACAAGAGCAGCACCGTCCTCACAATGGTCCTCGCATTCATCTTCCTGGGCGAAGGGCTCTCCCTCTGGACTGTCGCGGGGATGGCGCTGATGATCGCCGGGACGTTCCTCATGGTGCAGAGGGCGGGAGAGGACGAGGAGCCCAAGACCGACAGGAGGTCGTGGATCATGTTCGCATGCCTGGCGGCGTTTTTCGCCGCCCTGACGTCGATACTCGGGAAGGTGGGCATAGAGGGGGTAGAATCGAACCTCGGCACCGCCATAAGGACGCTCGTGGTCCTCCTGATGGCATGGATGATCGTCCTCGCCCGGAAGAAGCACAGGGACGTCAGGGGGATCGGTCGCAGGAACTGGAGGTTCATCATCCTCTCGGGCTTTGCCACCGGGCTCTCCTGGCTCTGTTTCTACAACGCTTTACAGAGCGGCCCCGCGAGCGTAGTCGTGCCCATCGACAAGCTGAGCATCGTGGTCACGGTCGTGCTCGCATTCCTTATCCTCAGGGAGCGGGTGTCGAAACGCGCCGTGCTCGGCCTGGTGTTGCTGACGATCGGCACGCTCGCCCTTCTCCTTTGAGGGAACCTCCGTTCGAGCATGCTCAGGGCGTTGAAGAGGCACAGCTTGTGTGTCGATGGGGTCATGCCTTATAGACAAGCCTCCCATCCGTAAGCACCTCCTCCAAGATCTCCGGCTTCAAGGCATGCTCGCTCACCGCGTCCACCCTCTTCCTGAGCGCGGACTCCAAGTCGCATATCAGGCCGCACATCTGGAGCGGGTCCGTCACCTTGCCATGGTCGATGCAGAAGTCGTAGTCGCTGTCGTCACGGTTGTCCCCGCGTGCCCTGGACCCGAACAGATAGACGCTTCTGACGCCGTATCTTGCGGCGATGGGCCTGACCGCGGCGCACACCTCCTCGAATGTCAGCTCCTTGTCGCAAACGATGTCTGAGAGATCCATAGGCCCTCATCAGAAGAACCGCCTATAATCGTTCCTATTCACAGTTTCCCAGAGCAGCCCGGGGATGTCCTCAACGCATAATCTGTCTCAGTGACCTGAAACAATAAAAAAGGGGCTCGCGCCCCATGTTTGACTTTAGAGTTTGACGGGCACGATGTGCGCGGAGAGGCCCAGCTCCTTCTCGTCCATCCCCATCGCTATGCCGAAGAGCTGCGACAGGTGTATGACCGGGATGCTGAAGCCGAGGTCCTTCTGGGTCGAGTCGAACTGGAGGTGGCAGAAGGGGCACACGTCGACGATGAACTCCGCGCCGGACTCCTTCATGTTCTCCAGGTTGGTCCTGGTGAACTCCTTCGCCACGTCCCCGAACGCCGCCCTTACGCCGCCGCCGGCGCCGCAGCAGAGGGTCTTCTGCTTCCTCGGGGCGCTGGTCGCGCCCGTCGCCTCGACGAGGTCGTCCAGGATGCGGGGGGCCTCAGGATCCTCGAGCTGCTTTATGTCGCTCGGCTTGAGGAAGTGGCACCCGTAGAACGTCGCCACCTTGTAGCTGACCGGGTTGGTCACCTTCGCCTTTATCGCGTCGATGCCTATCTCCTTGTACAGGACCTCGGCGAAGTGGCGGACCTCGGTGGTCCCCTTGTACTCCATGCCGATCTCCTTGAGGAACCCGTTCGCCTTCGCGAGGACCTCGGGGTGGTTGTTGAGCTCGTGCGCCGCCTCGAAGAGCGAGCCGTAGCACCCGTTGCAGATCGTGACGATCGGCAGCCCCTGCTTCTCCGCCAGCGCGAGGTTCCTCGCGGCGGAGGCGAGCCATGTGTCCTTGCTGAAGGACTTTATCACGCCGGGCGCGGGGCAGCAGCCCGCGTCGTCGAGGTCGACGAGCTCTATGCCGAGCTTCTCGCAGACCACCCTCGTGGACTTCTCCAGGCCGGGGTACCTCAGGGGGGCTATGCAGCCCAGGAAGAATGCGTATTTCGCCATGTGATCACTCCACTATCTTGTCGAACCCGGTCGCCTTCATGAGCTTGACGAGGTCCTCCATCGCTTTCTTGTTCGCGAGCACGGTCGGGGGCGTCTTGGCGAGGCCCAGCTCCCCCCTCAGCTTCGTTATGTCCGCATTGACAGAGACGGTGTGGCCGATCTTGTAGAGGTTCGCGGCGGTCTTCTTGTGGTTCTCGAAGATGTGGCCCTCCGCCACCGCCATGTTCCTGAGCGCCACGACGACGTCCACGATCGGGACGGCGCGGGGGCACCTCTCCACGCACGTGTAGCACGTGGTGCAGTCCCAAAGCTCCTCGCCGCCGAGTATCTCCTCTTTGAGGCCGAGCTGCGTCTGCCTCATGAGTTTCCTGACCCTGTAGGAGGTGCGCCTCCCGGAGGGGCAGCTCGCAGTGCATGTCCCGCATTGGAAGCACATCTTGACGTCGGCGCCGCCTAGCTCGGCGACCCGCTTGTCGAATTCTGGGTTCGGTCTTATCTCCGTAATAATCACCTGTGACGGAACACACTCGTTATGGTATTTAAAACAAAGACAGCCGCCCAAAGAGTATTACCTTTGACAGCAATAGCTGTCAGCGTATGTTCCTGGTCTGGAGGGCCTTGACGAGCTTGGAAACGGCCTTGTCCTCCCTCCGGTAGATCGCCGTTATGGAGTGCCTGAGCACCTTCGGGTCGATGGCGCTCTTCATCTTGATTCCTTTCCTAAGCAGCAGGAACTCGTCGACGAAGTAGCTCTTCTTGGATCCCAGGAGCTCTGGCAGGGAGAACGTCTCGGATTCGATCGTGTACTTCCTGCCCATGGTGTCCAGGAACATGAACGCGACCCTCTGGGCGCCGTACCTGTACTTTATGAACGACGGCCCGTTGTCGACGAACACCATCCCCATATAGCCTATCTCGACCCCGTCGAACTCGTCGGCGTCGAACAGGTACAGCGGGTCGTCGATGACGGCGAAGTCGGCGAGGTCCTCCTTCATCATCCTGATGTTGTGCTCGTCGTCGGATATGACGAGCTCTACGTCCGTCATCCTCAGAGCAGAGAGGACGGACATCATCAGGTCCTCGGTGACCGGGCTGCAGCAGACGGTGAACTTATGGTCGTCGGAGCACCTGAGCTCCGTGGCGGCGTACGTCTCCAGTATCCTCCTGCCCTCGTCGTTCAGCCTCGTCCCCGCCGGGGTCGAGACCGTTATCGGCGAGCCGGCCGCCTCCTCTATCGCCGAGATGTACCTGTGCACGACCGGCACGGATATCCCCAGCGCCTTCGCGGCCGCCGTCTTGCTCCCGGCCCTCGCGACGGCGGCCAGGGTCTCCAGCTGGCGGTTGGTCACCAGGCGGCCGTTGACCGTCTGCTCCGTCCTTACCTTGATCTCCACGCCCCCTTATCTCAGAACGGACGGATAAAGCTTTATTCCCTTGCTACGGTAGAAGGGGGCTCTGCCAGGGTGAAACCGTCAACAGCCCATTGCATCGAACGGCTGCCTCCAGCTTGCGATAATCTTATAGGAATAGAACGCCATGGCACTCGCATGGTGGCGGACGCCGAGGAGATACTGCGCATACGCGACATAGTTGGCCCCATCGCGTCTAAATACGGCATCGAGAAGATGTATCTTTTCGGGTCGAGGGCCAGAGGGGACAACGACCAGTATAGCGACTTTGACTTCTTCATACACAGGGGGGACATAAGGGACCTCTTCCAGATATCCAGGCTTATTAGAGATCTGCAGATATCCTTGGATGGCGATGTCGATGTCATGACGGCTGGCGCTTTGAAAGAGGGGGACGTTTTCCTCGAGGAGATAAAAAAGGACGGTGTTCTGCTCTATGAGAGATGACATAGCGAACACATCCCCTCTGAAGACGATACTCGAATATTGTGACCTGATACTTGATGCGATGGACTTCTTTGGCCATGACGAGGAGGACTTCTTCGATAACAGGTTCTATCAGGTCAGCTGCTCCTTCTCGCTCTTCCAGATCGGCGAGGCGGTGAAGAGGATGCCCTTCATCGTAACGGATGACCACCCTGATGTGGACTGGTCAGGCATCGCGAGGCTTAGGGACATCATCGCCCACCAGTATGAGAATGTCGAACTTCCGATTATATGGTCCATTATCACAGAGCAGATTCCCGTGCTTAAGCAACAGTGCGAGAAGATCCTGCGCTTGGTCGAGGATAGGAAGGAAAGGGAGAGAAGAAAGCGCACCGCCGATGGCGGCATCCCCTGAACCACGCCTCTGTGCGCGAGCCTGCGCCGGCAGCGGGCCGTCTGCGTTTTTGGACGCCCTCTGACAGATAATCTTTATATCATCGTCGCAACTCACTTCACAGGCATGTCGAGAAGGCGCATCTCCCGGAACGCTGCCGCCGGCATAGGCGAGGAGCGCATCGCTATACTCACCAAGCTGTCCGAAGAGGCCTTGGCGGCGGGCAGGGACGACCTCGCGAGGAGGTACGTCTCCCTGGCGAGGAGCATCGGCATGAAGACCAAGACTGGGATGCCAGAAGGGTTCGAGTACTGCAAGAGGTGCATGGCCCCCCTCGTGCCGGGCGTCAGCTGCATGGTGCGGCTCACAGGGGGGAAGGTGGTGACGACTTGCGGCCTGTGCGGCGGGCTGAGGAGGAGGCCGTACTTGAAGGAGAAGAGGAAATGACGGAGAAGGAAGCGAGGAAGGAACTGATGAGGCGCGCGAACGGCCTCAGCCCCACTGTCCACGTGGGGAAGGATGGAATGGACGATGGCGTGCTGAACGAGGTCGCCGCCCAGCTCAAGAGCGCCCGCCTGATCAAGGTGAAGGTCCTGGGAGCCGCCGGCGCCGACGCGGGAACCGTCGCAGAGGGCCTTGCCGCATCCACCGACTCCGTCGTGGTGGACGTCAGGGGAGGCGTGGTCGTTCTCACCGACAAACGCACATGGACATCGCTCAGCCAGAAGAAGTTCTGAGGTGCCAGTATGCTAGACGTGAACATGATAAGGACACAGCCGGACGCGATCCGGAAGATGCTCGCCGACAGGAACCGCGACGCCGGGATACTGGACAGGTTCCTCTCGGCCGACTCGGAGTGGAGGTCGCTGACCGACGAGAACAACCGCCTCAGGAAAGTGAAGAACGAGGTCTCGGTGCAGATCTCCAAGATGGGCAAAGGGGAGGAGAAGGACGCCAAGGTCCTCGAGATGCGCGAGGTGGCGGAGAGGATCAAGGGGAACGACGCCGGGATCGCCCGGGCGGAGGCCGTCAGGGACGACTGCCTGCTGAACATCCCCAACATGCCCCACCCCTCGGTCCCCGTGGGGAAGGACAGCTCCGAGAACGTCGTCCTCTACGAGCGGGGGGAGAGGCGGGCGTTCGGGTTCGCCCCGAAACGGCACTGGGAGATAGCCGAGGCCCTCGACATAATAGACTTCGAGAGGGGCGTGAAGGTCGCCGGCAGCGGTTTCTACTGCCTCAAAGGCGACGGCGCCCGCCTCGAGCGCGCTCTGGTGAGCTTCTTCCTGGACACCCATGCCGGCCATGGCTACACGGAGGTGTTCCCCCCCATCCTGGTCAACAAGGACGCCCTCACGGGCACCGGGCAGTACCCGAACCTGAAGGACGACATGTACCACCTGGAGAAGGACGACATGTTCCTGAACCCCACGGCGGAGGTCCCTGTCACGAACCTCCTCATGGACGAGATCCTCGACATCGGGCAGCTGCCGGTCATGTACACGGCGTACCTGCCGTCGTTCAGGAGGGAGGTTGGGAAGCACGCCGACACGAGGGGCATCATCAGGGTGCACGAGTTCAACAAGGTCGAGATGGTCAGGTTCGTCCACCCGGACGCCTCCTATGCGGCGCTCGAGGAGCTGAGGGGGGACGCCGAGGGGCTCGCCGCCGCGCTGGGCCTCCCGTACCGGGTCCTGCTGCTCTGCACAGGGGACATGGGCTTCTCCTGCTCGAAGTGCTACGACATGGAGCTGCACGCACCCGCCGACGATGTCTGGCTGGAGGCCTCCTCGTGCTCGAACTTCACCGACTTCCAGGCGAGGAGGGCCCGCATCAAGTTCAGGCCGGAGCCCCACCTGAAGAGCGAGTTCGTGCACACGCTGAACGGCTCGGGGCTCGCCCTGCCCAGGACGATGGTCGCGATACTGGAGAACTACCAGAACGAGGACGGCACGGTGGCCGTGCCCGAGGCGCTCAGGGGCTACATGGGGAAGGACACGATAGGCTGATCACTCGAGTATGACATCGAGGCGCTCGAGTATCCCTTCGGCCCCGATGCCCGAGCCGCTCGCCACGAGCCTCTTCCTGAGCTCCGCCTCGCCGTCCTGCATGGCCTTGGAGGATATGCCGTAGCGCCTCGACGCCCTGGCCTCTATGTACGCCGCCATGAGGTCGCATGACTTTATGTCCCTGCCCGTCCTCCTCCCGAACCTGCCGCCGTCCGCATCCGTGAAGGGGTCGTAGACCATGAACTCGATCTCGTCGTGCCAGGCCGCCGGGACGAGCGGCATTATCTTGGACCTGACTAGCTCCCTTTCGTATGATTCGAGGAGATGCGCCAGGCCGTCCACGTTCGCCTTGATCGGGCTTATGACGTCCTTGGTGAGGACCTCCGGGAGGTCGTGGAACAGCGCCGTGTAGTAGTTGTTGTACACCTGCCGGGCATCGGCGCCCCTGTCGAAGTCGTTGAGGAATATCATGTCCGCCACCATCAGCGAGTGCCCCAGTACGGATGTCCTGGGTATCCTCGGGGTCCTCGCCCACCTCTGCTGGAACCTGAGCTGGCCTATCAGGTCTATGAAGTCGAATGTGCTCCCGTCCTCCCTCTGCCTCCTGACGCCGAACAGGTCCTCGTGCTGCGATATCTGCTCGTCGATCTCCCGCTTGGTGTCCTCTATCCCGTACATGGACCGGTTCGCGTCGTAGATGGTCTTGAACTCCCACTTGGTCGCGAGGTAGTGGGCCGCCCTGATGATGTCGTCCTCCTTGGACCCCTTCTCCGACCAGAGGTAGCCCTCCAGCCTCGCCCTGAACTCCGGGTGGGCATCCGGCACGTCGGCGTCGAAGCAGCTCATCACGTACCTGTTGACCTCCTCGAACTTCTCCGATATGACCCTGTGGAACACCTGCGGCTTGAGGTCGGTCATCACGCTCCTCTGTATGAACGAGAACAACGAGCGCTCTATTATCCTCCCCCAGTCGAGCCTGGCGCCGCCCTCGGTCTCCTCGTACTTACCCAGCACCCATGCGATGGCCGCCTTGTGCGCCTGCTTGTCCAGCTCGGTCAGCTCTATGGTGCGGAGGTGGTCGTTCCACCTGTGCATGTTCGCCGAGTCGAATATAAGGTACAGGATGTCCCCGTTCAGCGCCCTCTTCTCTGGCATGCGGGGCATCACTCCGGGTAGAGGAACTGGGCGTCTTCCTCCCGCCAGGGCTCGTCGATCTCCCTGAGGCGGGTCTCCTTCATGGCCTTCGCCATCTCGTCTGCGCGGAACAGCTCCCTGAGGCGGGTCTCCCTCCTGGGCCTCGGGGGCTCCTCCGGGGGGAGGTCCCTCTCCTCCATGCCCTTCTCCCCTATCCCGTTGCTCTTGAAACGGACGGCCTGCTCCGGCTCCGCCGTGTAGTCTATCAGGTAGCCCTCGTCGAGGTCGTCGGGCACCCTCTGGACCTCCTTCCTTATCTCGCCGAACCTCTCGAACTCCTCGTACTCCTTCTTGAACCTCCGGCCGTTGACCCCTATGACCGTGGAGGATGCCACGATGAGGGCTATCCCCGCGGCCATGAGCGCCACGGGGACCGTCATGTCGGGGGACACCGTCTTTATGATGTAGATGGCCCCCGCCGCCAGGAGCGCCATCCCGAGGATGTCGAGGAGCACCCACAGCGGCCCGTCTGCCTTGACCATGGCTGTGTATGGCGCGATGGGTTAATAACTATGCGCCGTGCGGAACGCCGTGTGAAACGTCACCAGTTCGTGACCAGTTCCCCGTTTGCGGACGCAAACGGGGAACTGGTC
>WRNL01000066.1 GCA_009776625.1 Methanomassiliicoccaceae archaeon
CCGTACAAATCCTGCAGCCACTGCGGGCAGCCGTCGCCGCTCATGGCGCCGGGGCAGCCTGCGCAGGCCGGCGGGCCAGCGCCCGCGCCCGCACCCGCGCCGGCCGGCGGCGCTGGCGGTGGGAAGGCGTTCAAGAACTGCCCCTACTGCGGCGAGGACCTCGGCGGGTTGCCGAAGACCCCGAGGTTCTGCCCCTACTGCTCAGAGCAGATAAACTGACCCGGCCCTGCGCCGGGCTTTACTTTTTTCCCCTGGACAAAGGGGCTCCCACGCAGCTGCGGGTGTACGACAACAAGCTCACCCTGTGGAATCACGGGAACCTGCCCGAGGGCATGACACAGGAGAAGCTTACCCAGCCTCACTCCTCATACCCGAGGAACCCCGTCCCGGCCGAGGCTTGCTTCCGCGGCGGCTTCATAGACTCGTGGGGCAGCGGCATAATGAAGATCATGGACTCTTGCGAAGCGGCAGGGCTGCCAGTGCCTGTGTTGGAGGAGGACGGGGGCGGTTTCATAGTGAGGCTTTTCAAGGACAGGTTCGCCGAAGAGGAATTGAAACGGGCGGGGCTCAACGAGAGGCAGGTCAAGGCGGTACAATACGCCAGAAAGAACGGCAAAATCACAAGAAAAGAATACCAAGACATCAATAAAATCTCAAAGAGAACCGCCACTGACGAGCTGACAGAGGTTGTTGAAAAATATAACATATTGAAACGGCTCGGAGCAGGCAGCAGTATCTATTATGAGATTGCATGAGCGGGCAAAGAGCGGGCAAAGAGCGGGCAAAGAGCGGGCAATGCGGGCAAAGAGCGTCCGATAATCGTCTGACACATGCAAAGGTTGCGCAAACTGCGAAATGATTGGAGAAACTCCCTACTTGGATCTATACAAAGGGGTTGATACACGAACCGAGCTGTGTCAGATAGGATGAGGCTGAGCAACGACCGTTCATCACCTAATCGGCATTATCAATACGCCGTCGACACGTGATATGCATACTTTTTCACTGTCAGTGGATCCAATTCCATGTATGCAATCCCATCCAAAAATGACTGCTTTTTTGTCATCAGATTCTTGTGTCAAGAGATTAGCTAGTTTAAACCTATGCCAGATATAGTGTTTTGCAGGTTTTCACTTTGGCTTTTTGCAGGTTTTCACTTTGGCTTTTTGCAGGTTTTCATATTGAGCGATCAAATGCAGGAACGCAAGCTTGCCGAGCGGGGAGTTGCCCGTGCTTGAACGCATCGTATTACGTGGGGGGCGTTCTCCCCCGCATTCATGTCCCTCCCAAATGCCTCTTCGGCCCCCTTCGTCGTTTCAAGGCGAACCTATGCCCCGATCGCCCTGTGCCCTCAAATCATCTGACATCGTCCGTCTGTGTCGCTTTATGGATGAGAATCGTAGCAATCCTACGATTAACAGAAAAAGCGTCGAAAAGATTGGTATAAATAGTAGAATGAGCATGTCTATTCGGAGGTAAGTGAAGATCGCAAAAAGTAATACGTCAAAAACCTGCGGCGAGGATGCTCATGTAATGGAGAACGGCGTCAAAGTGAAAGACTGGTCGATTGACACTTTCCGTTGCACGCCCTGAACGTTTTTTACGGAGCGTCTGCAAGACTCGACGGATGACCGCGACAACCCGGCCCTGCCGGGACCTTTACCCTCACGGGTTACCCTTCCCCCCTTCTTCTCCCATGCTCACGGGTCGGAACCTCCTGAGCCGTAGCGCGTTCGCCACGACCGATATCGAGGACAGCGACATCGCCGCCGCCGCGAGCATCGGCATCTCCGGCAGGGCGTCTGCGCCCAACAGGTACGGGATGCCCGCCGCGAGGGGGATGCAGACCGTGTTGTAGCAGAACGCCAGGAAGAGGTTCTGTTTGACGTTCCTCAGCGTCGCCCTCCCGACCTCCATCGCCGCCGGGGCGCTCCGGACGTCGCCGTTCATTATGACGACGTCCGCGGCCCCTATCGCTATGTCCGTCCCCGAGCCCATCGCGATGCCGAGGTCCGCCTGTGCGAGCGCCGGGGCGTCGTTGACGCCGTCGCCGACCATGGCCACGTTCTCACCTTTGGCCTGGAGCCCCTTTATGATCTCCAGCTTGTCCCCTGGCCGCGCCCTCGCGTGCATTTCGGAGATCCCCGCCGAAGCCGCCGCCGCCCTCGCAGCGCCCTCGGAGTCCCCTGTCACCATGACCGGCGCCATCCCCATGCCGGCCAGGGAGGCGACCCCTTCCCTCGCGGTCGACCTCGTGCGGTCGGACATCGTTATGCGCCCGGCGAGAAGCCCGTCGATTGCGACGAGGACGGCCGTCGCCCCGTCCGGCTCCGGCCCCCATGCGGCTTCTATCCCTTTATCTATTCTGAGGAACACCTCGTTGCCTACCGCCACGTCCCTCCCGTCCGCTGTGCATCTGACCCCTCCGCCCGGCTCGGACATGAACCCCGACGGCTCCGGGAAGGGTATCCCCACCTCCGCCGCATAGGCCACGATCGCCCTCGCCAGGGGGTGCTCCGACATAGACTCCGCCGATGCGGCCAGCCTTATGAGCTCCGCCTCCGGGACCGACGACTCCACGCCGGCCACGCTCGGCCTCCCTTCCGTGAGCGTCCCCGTCTTGTCCAGTATGACCGTCGTTATGCCCCCCGACCTCTCCAGCGAGGCCGCGTCCTTGAACAGTATGCCATGCCCGGCCGCCCTGCCCATGCCGACGGTTATCGCGAGCGGCGTCGCGAGCCCCAGGGCGCAGGGGCACGCTATGACGAGGACGGACACCAGCGTCACGACGGCGGGGCCCACGCCCATGCCGGACAAGAGCCACGCCACGCAAGCCGCCGCTGCGACGACCATCACGACGGGGACGAACACGGCCGCCACCCTATCCGCGACCCTCGCGACGGGCGCCTTCGTGCCCTGGGCGTCCAGGACCATCCTGGCCATCCCGGACAGCACAGTGTCGCCGGCGACCCTCTCGGCGACCATCGTCAGGCTGCCGTCTATGTTGATCGTGCCGCTGTAGACGTGGTCCCCCGGCCCCTTGGCGACGGGCATGCCCTCGCCGGTGAGCATCGACTCGTCCACAGAGGACCTCCCGCCTGCCACCGACCCGTCGGCGGGCACCCTCTCCCCTGGCCTGACGACCACCGTGTCCCCGGCCACGACCTCGGCGGCGGGCAGGGCGACCTCCTTCCCGCCCCTGACGACGTTGGCCATGGGCGGGGCCAGGTCCAGGAGCCCCTTGACCGCGTCGTCCGCCCTGGCCTTGGACGCCGACTCTATGTACTTCCCGACGGAGACCAGGGTTATTATCACCGCCGCTGAGTCGTAGGCGAGGGAGTGCGCCGAGTGGGCGTCGCCCGACAGCGCGAGCACGGTCGAGTACAGGCTGTAGGCGACGGCGGCGGTGGTCCCCAGCGCGATCAGGGTGTCCATGGTGGGGGCGCCCCTGGCCAGGGCGGGGTACCCTTTGGCGTAGAACCGCCTCCCTGCCGCCAGGACGGGGATGCAGAGGGCGAGCTGCAACAAGGAGTAGGCGGCGGGCTCGTCGATGAAAGGAACCCACAGCCCGAGCATCGGCCCCATCGCAAGGACAGAGAGGGGCACGGTGAAGGCGATAGCGACCGACAGCTCCCTCCTCATCCTCGCCGAGTCGGAGCGCCACCTTTCCCCCAGCGCGTCCGGGCCGTCCTCCAGCACATCGTACCCTGCCCTCTTTATAGCGGTTTCGATCTCCCCCCTCCCGGTCTTGGAGGGGTCGTAGAGGACCGAGACGACGTTGTTGGAGAAGTTGGCGTTGACGTCCTCGACCCCGTCCAGCCTTTTGATAGACCTCTCTATGGCCGAGGAGCAGGCGGCGCAGGCCATCCCGCCCGTCCTGATGTTGACCCTCTCGGCGTCCCGGCTCATCGGAACAGTCCGCGTTTCACCTTCGATCTGAAACCCGCGTCGAGCACGGCGCGGACGAGCGCCTCTTCCCCCGCCCCCTCGTGCACGACCTCGGCGGCCCCTTTCTTAAGGTCCACCTTGACGTCGCTGACCCCTTCCACGTCGAGGAGGGCGTCCTCCACCCTCTTCGAGCACGCCCCACAGGACATGCCGTCTATGCTCAAGACAGTCTTGGCCATGGATTGCAATCCATGTGTGGGTATAACATCGTTTGCCCCTGCGCGGTTTTTCAGGGGATGCCCGCTGGACATACGTCCGGATATGTGGCACCTATAGGATTGCCATCATGTTACACGGCTGTGTGGGGGTACTTTTGCCGTTATGCACGCACCATGCGGTATATCCCTGGCCTGCCTTCGACGGGGATGAGCTTATGGCCACTTTCCTCTAGCAGGGCATCAGTGTTCCTCCTCACTTCCGCGTTGTACTCCTCATGGGACATCCCTTTGCGTTCCTCGTATATCCTTTCACGTATCTCATGGATCTCTCTCATAGACTCTGGTTCATTCATCTTCCATCACCTCTGCGGGGGAGTGTATCATTATTTTCCTGTAGCCTTGTTTCAGGTTTACGGATTCTGTCAGTATTACCGTTTTCATCTTCACTATGTGCTGAAAGTTCCAGCTCACGATGGCATCCATCTATATTCTCGGGATCTTCATTTCAGCTACCTTCATCGTGACCGTGTTGCCGCCCTTGCCGTATCGGCCTTCTGCCATCTCTTCTCGATAAGCATCGCACCCCCCCCATTGAAATAGGTTGTCAGGGTAACATCGTCCCCCAAAGCGATGCTTTTTGCAGGGCGCTGGGCCGACAGGAGATTGACAGATGGACAAAATATAAACGGGCAAGGAGATTAGGCGGACGGATCAACATGAAGGAACTTAAAGACTACGTCACGGCCATACCCGACTTCCCGAAGGAGGGGATAATGTTCAGGGACATAACCACGGTCATAGAGGACCCGGACGGCTTCAGGCTGGCCGTCGACGGCCTGGTGGCCCTGCTCGAGGGGGTCGACTTCGACCTCGTGCTCGGGTCGGAGTCGAGGGGGTTCGTGTTCGGCGCGCCCGTGGCGTACGCCATGGGCAAGGGCCTCGTGCTCGTGAGGAAGAAAGGGAAGCTACCCAGGGCGACCGTCTCCGAGAGCTACGAGCTGGAGTACGGGGAGGCGACCCTCGAGATGCACACGGACAGCATCAGGAAGGGGCAGAGGGTGGCGATTGTCGACGACCTCATAGCGACCGGCGGCACGACCGCCGCCGTGGTAAAGATGGTGGAGAGGCTCGGCGGGGAGGTCGTGAGGATATGTTTCGTGATGGAGCTCGCCGGACTCAACGGCAGGGAGGCACTCAAAGGGTATCCGGTCGAATCCCTGATCGTCTATGAGGGGAAGTGAGCGGGCGGCGCCCTATGCGGGGGCGTCACCGCCCGCCCCTTTTTTGATGCGGGCGCCCCCTCTCCTTAGCGACCCTCATCAGGTCGTCTATGGCGAGCGCGGCGTCCTCCGTGTGGAACCCCGGATACCCCATGGCCATTACCTTTGCCGGGGCTCGCATCGATATCCTTCTGCTGCTCTCGCCCGTGATGAAGTGCCAGTACCTGTAGATATACCCTATCCAGTACATCGCCTCCCTCTGGTACTGCCTCCCTGTGGCCAGTCTGCCCCCCTGTTCGTCGACCAGCTCCTCCATCATGTACTCCTCGCCCATCCACTGCAGCCTGTTATGCCTCATGTCGTAGCCCTCTGCGCATTTAGACCTCATGTACAGGTCGATGAATTTCTCGCTGTCGAACCCCCTCCCCAGAGAGAGCTCGAACAGCCGGCCTTGGATGTCGCATAGCTGAAGCTCCAAGGGGCCCACGATCATAGCTCCCCCTCCTTGATGATCTCGTCGAAGAACCGCCCTCGCGCCTGTGTCTCCTGCAGATCTCGTTGGCGGCCTCCACCCCCTGCCTCCTGTTCCTCTCGCTCGCCTCGCCGATGCACAGCCTCTCGATCTCCGATATGTCCCATCTCTCCAGGATCCTTATCTGCCCACATGCCCTCTCGGTCTTCGCCACATATTGGTCCCCAAGCTGCAGGGCGGAGAGGCTCTCCACCAGGCCTCTGTCCGTGACGTCACCCATAAAGAACCTGTCTAGGACATAGAATATCCTGTCGTCTGCTATCTTTCCAACGACCACATCATATCCTTCGAGCATCTTTTCGTATTTCTCATACAGAGCGGAGCCGGCGCAGGGTGCTAGCTTACCCCTCGAGTATGCGACCAGCATCGCCCACTCGATTCCCGCGGGGACGCAAAGGACGTTCAGGCCGGTTAAGTCCATCTCGACTGTGTATATGGCCGCTTTCTCAGATGGGTAGACAAGCGTCGTCGGCTGGTGCGCCCGCGTTCCCATGTAGAACCCCCTGCCGAAGTCGCAAAGGTCCCGGCTTATAGGCATGATGCGCCCTTCGATGCCGGATCCGGATCCGTGGTACAGGACGGCCTTGTCGTCCTCTGCCCTGTGTTCCGGCAGGGCCTGCATGATGTGGCCGAACAGGTCGATGCCGCCATCTTTCGCGATCTCGTGGATCCTGACCTGGGCGATCCTGTTCGGGACGGCTCCGCCGTTCTCCCATCTGGTGACGGCCAGCCTGCCGACGCCGACCCTCTCGGCAAACTCCTCCTGGCTCAGCGATAGCCCTTCCCTTACGTGCCTGACTATCCTCCCCGTGTCCATATGCTGTCATGTATCTCTTCTCTGTTATTTATTTGTATCAAAGGATACATTGTTTAAACATTATGGCCCGTTCCCCCCCCCCTCGAACGTCGCCATGGGGGGTGTGCTGCACCCCCCTGGTTTTCACCTATCCTTGACCGGCCTCATCGGCAGGTAGCACCCGCACCGGGGGCATCTCATCTTCCTCTCGTAGGACATGTTGATCGGCGCGAGAGAGCTCAGTAACGCGGGCTTGAACGGCGCGGCGCACTCCGGGCAGACGTAATGACGCATCCTCCAGATGCGGAAATGGAACAGGAGGGCGACGATCACGGACAGGAGGAGCACCTCCGAAAAGACCAATGCGACCCAGCTTCTGGCGAACAGAGGGGCTACAGATGCCAGAACGGCCGCAAACATCCCCCCGGCGACCGCCATTTCGCGCGCCCGCTCCCTGTCGAGATCCCTGCCCGAATCACTCTTCGTCATCGATAAGCTCGTACCTGACGTAGACCGCCATGCCCAGGCCCTCCTCCGCCGCCTGGCGGTAAGCCCCCCGCAGCTCTATGAACTCGTCCAGAAGGGCGTCGATAATGTACTCCGCCTCCCTTTTGGCCGATTTGGGGTCGTAGCCCACCAGCCAGTGCTTGATGAGCTTCTTGATGTCCGCCCTCTTCTTGAACTCCTTCTCGGTGATCGGGGCCAGCCTCTTGCATATGTCCTTGACCTCCTCGGGCGCCTTGAACACCATCGGCTCCCCGATCACCGCATGGCCTATGTCCAGCAGCCCGGGTATGAACGCCTCGCCGTCCGGCCCCGCCACCACCTCGCCGCCGCCTGTCACGTCGTCCATCGACGGGTCCCTGCCGTAGTCTGTCAGCACGATGTCCAAGCCGTCGGGCATCTCTATGCAGGTCTCGTCCTGATCCGACAGCATCCTGTCCATCAGGCCGTCCCCGTCCAGGCCCCCGGCGGCGAACGCGGCGATCGCCGCCCCGTCCGCTGGAACGAAGCAGACGCAGCCTCTGAGCGGGGGCATCGCGCCCTCGTCCTCCCCGTCCTCCTCGCGCCCGCTGTCGGGCGCACGCGTCTGGGGGACCCTGTCGGTCGCCGCCTGCACCGCTTTCTGTATCTCCGCGACGGGGATCCCGAGCCCTATCAGGTCGCGCATGTTTTTCTCGATGAACGCGTTGACGGTGCCCCCGGCGGTCTCAGCCTCCTTGCCCCTAGCGGAGTACACCGCATCCATCCTCTTCATCAGTCCGTCAATGAAGTCGGCAAGCGCCTTGGATGCCGCCTCATCCATCGCGCCCAACCCCCCTCTTGCCGATGCGCCCCCCGCGCCCATCCGTGCCCATTCTTATTTTCTCTGGTACCATGGCAAGTAATCCGCCCAAGAGTATATATCAATGCGGGGCGGGGCGGGGCGCTTGGAAATGATGTCCGAAAGTATATAACTTCCATGAATGGTTATATATAATGGGGCATCAGATGGCAAAAGAAAGCACATTCGAATTAGGTGGGCGCCGCGGCCTCGCGATGGCCGCGGCCGTGCTCGTGGCGGCGGTGGCGATCGTGGCGGTGGCGGTCGCCCTGTCTGACGGGGGCGGGCGGCCAGACACGCGCGAGGCTGGCACGCTTTACATAGGCCTGGACGGGACGGACGCGTACTCTGACTCGGCGGCGGTCGATG
>WRNL01000067.1 GCA_009776625.1 Methanomassiliicoccaceae archaeon
TCCGCTTGTAATGTATGTCACTGAGGCCCTTCTATATGCCTACAGGGAGGCTGTGGAAGTATTCGAAAAGAAAGATGTTCTTAAGGATCTTGATGAGAATTCAAAGGTATTTGCTGCGAAAGCAAAAAAGCAACGTTCCTTCACGCTTGCAGATGCACAAAGCTGGATCGAACCACTTGGTGAGCAAACTGTGCGTTCAAAACTCAATGAATTAGTTGAAATGGGCGTGTTAAGAAAACAAGGAAGGACAAAAGGCATGAAGTTCGAATTCAACGATCCCCTGAGAGTGGTCATAAGAGAAGATAATGATGATTCAACAAAGCGGGCCTGAAGGGATTCGAACCCTTGGCCGATCGATTAAGAGTCGATCGCTCTACCTAGCTGAGCTACAGGCCCCGTGCGCCTCTTGATTGCATCATGGTAGATAAAACTGTCTGTTTTGCCGGGGCCGGCGGCATACGGCAATCAACGGATACAAACGCATATATCTTCCCGGGGGCATCGGGGGGCGATGACAGAACTCAGAGTGAGGGACCTAATGACCACCCAGGTGCTGACGGTCAAGCCGACCGACACCATCAAGCGGGCCACCATTAAATTCGCAGTGGACAACTCCACCGGCGCGCCGGTGGTGGACAACAGGAACCACGTCATCGGCATAATAACGGAGAACGACGTCCTCGCCCTGATCCTGAAGTACCAGAACAAGCTGGACAGGGACACGAGCCCCCACTCCCTCCTGAGCCTGCCGATGGACGGGGTCACCACCGACCCGGCCCTCGCCGAGGCCAACCGGGCGATATCCGAGACGAAAGTGGAGGAGCTTATGACCCGGACGGTCCTCTCCACCTCCCCTGACGAGAAGATCGTGGAGGCTCTCAAGAAGATGATGCACCTCGACGTGAACCGCCTGCCCGTCCTCGAGAAGGGGGTGCTCGTGGGGGCCATCTCCAGGTCGGACATAATATTCTACATATACAAGAAAAAGGTCTGAGGGCCGATGTTCGAGGTCCACGTCCTTGCGAGCGGCAGCGACGGTAACTGCACGGTCATACAGTTCGACGACGACGCGGTGATGATAGACGCCGGGATCAGCTGCAAGAGGATAACGAACCTGATGGAGCAGGAGGGCGTCGACGTCAGGTCGCTGAGGGCCCTGCTTGTGACGCACGAGCACGCCGATCACATCTCTGGCGCAGGGGTCGTGTCCCGGAGGTTCGGCATCCCGGTCATGTGCAACAGGGCGACCTTCGACAGCAGCTGCATCGGCAACGTGGAGTACACCGAGATAAAGACGATGGGCTCCTTCCGGGTCGGGTGCATGGAGGTCACCCCGCTCCCCACCTCCCACCATGCGGCGGAGCCGAACGCGTTCCTCGTGGAGGCGGAGGGCAGGAAGGCGCTGGTCGCCACCGACACAGGGAAACTGACCTTCCAGGTGGAGCATGCGCTGAGGGAGGCGGACATCGCGGTCATCGAGTCCAACTACGACAAGAGGATGCTGGCGGAGGGCCCCTACCCGCCCTATCTCAAGAGCCTCATCGCGAGCGACATCGGGCATCTCTCGAACGTCGACTGCGCCGCGGCGATAAAGAGGACCATGAGCGACAAGCGTCAGATTTTCCTGGCGCACCTCAGCAGGACGAACAACGCCCCCGACATAGCGAGGGAAACGGTGGCCGAGATAACAGGGATGAAGAGGCTGCGCATAGACTGCCTGGAGTTCAAAGGGGACACGAGGACGATCAAGGCGAGGGGCTAATAAGCTCTGCCTTGTCCCTGTTGATGAGCGCCGCCGCCATGGCCCTCGGCATCCTGACCACGTCCTCTTTGGACAGCTCGTAGTTGCGGTCGGGGCCGGAGANCGGCGGCAGGTCCTCCAATATCCTTATGNCCACCGCCTCGTCCTCGTCGGCCGCCTCTGGAACAGGCTCAGGCGTCTCGGCGGCCGTTTCTTCCTTGGCGGGGGCGACCGCCGGCTCGGCGGGAGGCTCTGGCATAGGCTCGTCATGCGCCTCGTCCTCGGGTTCCGGCGGCGGCTCGTCCATCAGATCGGCGTCTGGCCACTCCTCGGCGGGGGCGGGCGCAGGGGCGGGAGCCTTCTTCGCGACAGGGGCGGAGTCTATCTCCGGCGTGTCGTACCTCCTCTTGCCGCTCAGCCTGTCCATCAGGTCGAGGTGCTTCCCGGATACGCCCAGGATTTCGTTGTAATAGTCCCTCTCCTCGGGGGTGAGGTGGTCGAGCACGTTCTGCCCGCCCCTCGCGCCGATTAGGGCGAGCGCCGCTATCTTCCCCATCCTGATCTCGGCGACCTCCTTGGACAGCGACATGGCCTTCTTGCGCTTCAGGTTGACCCCCTCGCATATTATCGAGTCCGGGTCGGCGGAGAGATGCCTCTCGTACTCCGCCCTGAGGCTCACGACCACGCCGGCCATCGCCGGGTAAAGGTCCTTCCTCACCGCCGACAGCGTGGGGGACTTCTTCTCCACCCTGTACACGGCGCCGAGGTCCTCGTATGACATGGGGTCGTTGCTCTTCGACATCTGCCACCCCTATTTTCCTGTCGATATATGGTTTTATTCACGACCTCGGGAAACGCCTCGTAGCCCTTGCCGAACCCTGGAACGAAAACAAAGATAACAGCAGACGGGGATACCTGTGGAGAATGTCGGTCGATGATGCGGTCAGGGTCAGGGGCCATGGGGTCGAGGTGGACGTGCTGGTGTCGCCCAGGTCGAGCAGGTCTGGCGTAGAGGGCGTCGACGGATGGAGGAAGAGGCTGCTGGTCAAGGTGAGGGCCCCGCCCCTCGACGGGAGGGCGAACAAGGAGGTCGAGGAGGTCCTCGCCGGGGTCACCGGGGTGTCCTCTGCCGTGATATCCGGGCACACGAGCAGGCAGAAGACCGTGTTCATAGAGGGCGACCCCGCGTCGATACTGTCCAAACTGAGGGAGAGCATTGAATGACGAGGAGAGGCTGGCGGAGATAAAAGAGGTCATAGAGGACCTCAAAGAGCTGTCCGAGGGCCGCATGATCCTGGTGGAGGGCACCAAGGACAAAATGGCGCTGAGGTCGATCGGCATAACGGGCGAGGTGTTCATGATCCAGTCCGAGGGCGGCCCCATGAAGGCCGCCGAGCACGCGGCCGCCAGCGGCAAAGGGGCGGTCATACTCACGGACTGGGACCGCAAAGGCGGCGCCATCGCCCGCGAGACTGGGCTCCAGCTGGCCTCGCTGGGGGTTTGGCACGACCTCGGCATACGGGCGAGGCTGTCCGCCCTGTGCAAGAAGTACATAAAGGACATGGAATCGCTGGGGTCGCTGCTCGAGAGGCTGTCGGCCAACGCAAGCGGTATTAAAGGCGTACACGATACCGTCCTGGAGAGTGCGTTTCTGAAAGGGGCGTTCCTAGTGGTCGAGGGCATAGACGGGGCAGGCAAGTCCACGCTCTGCAGGGCCGTCGAGAGGAGGCTCCTGGAGGAGGGGCGCGATGCAGTGGTCACCCAGGAGCCGACCCACGACGAGATAGGGAGCCTCATCAGGGAGAAGAGGGTGGAGGGCATATCCCAGAAGGCGGAGGCCCTCCTCTTCGTCGCCGACCGCGCAGTCCACACCGAGAGGATGATGAGGTGGAAGGCGGAGGGCCGCGTCGTGATATGCGACAGGTACTTCGCGTCCACCGTGGCGTACCAGTCGTCGGGGCTGGGAGGGGAGGCCCTGGACAGGGAGTGGCTGATAGCCCTCAACGCACCGGTGATAACCGAGCCGGACCTCACTGTGCTCCTGGACATCGACCCGGAGAAGGGGCTGGGCAGGATCGGCGGCAGGGGGGAGCTCAGCAAGTTCGAGGAGGCCCGGTTCCTTGGGAACGTGAGGAGGGAGTACCTGAGGCTGGCTGACGAGCATGGCTTCATGGTGGTGGACGCCGAGGGCGACCAGGAAGAGATAGCGGAAATGGTAATAGCGGAGTTGAAGGAGAGATCGTGATGCACCCGTCGGAAGAGATATTCTGTGAGAAGAGCAGCAGGCTGAGAGGGAAGACCATAGT
Organism: Methanomassiliicoccaceae archaeon; assembly: GCA_009776625.1. GTDB lineage: Archaea > Thermoplasmatota > Thermoplasmata > Methanomassiliicoccales > Methanomethylophilaceae > Methanoplasma. The sequence continues at coordinate 4,048 of WRNL01000067.1, forward strand.
CCTCGGGATAACCGGGAGCATAGCGGCGACGGGGTGCTTCTCCGTCATACGGGAGCTGGTGAGGCACGGGGCGAAGGTTATCCCCGTGATGACCCAGGCCGGGGCGAGGCTCGCCGCGCCGGAGGCGGTGGAGTTCGCCGCAGGGGTGAGGCCGATAACAGAGCTCACCGGGCAGACGGAGCACGTCACCCATCTCGGGGACCCCTCCGCCGCCGACCTTTTCATCGTCTACCCGGCCACGGCCAACACCATATCCAAGATGGCGCACGGCATAGACGACACCCCCGTGACGTCCATGGCCGTGATCGCGCTGGGCGGCAAGATACCTGTGGCGGTCGCGCCGGCCATGCACGAGCAGATGTTAGACAACCCAGCGGTGGCGAACAGCCTTAAGACGCTCGCGGACTGGGGGGTCCACGTCATAGGGCCGCACAGGGACGGGGCCAGGGCCCGGGCCGCCTCCAAGGACGAGATAGCGTCATGGGCGGTGAAGCTCCTGTCGAGGAACGACCTGGCCGGCCGCCGCATCCTGGTCATAGGGGGGAGGAGCGAGGAGCCCATCGACTCCATGAGGATGATAACCAACAGGTCCACGGGCCAGATGGCCCTCGCGCTCGCCAAGCGCGCCTTCGAGAGGGGGGCCGACGTGGAGCTGTGGATGGGCGGGTGCAACGTGACGCTGCCCGGGTTCCTGAAGACAAGGAGGTTCTCGGCGGTGTCCGACCTCGTGGGGATGGTCGACGGGATAGACCACGACATCGTGATAATGCCGGCCGCCCTCGCAGACTTCACGCCCGCGGAGAAGAGCGAGGGGAAGATACCGAGCGACAAGCCCTTCGACCTGAACCTGAGGCCAGTCCCGAAGGTCCTCCCCATGGTCAGGGAGAGGTGCAGGAACGTCATAGGCTTCAAGGCGGAGGCGGGGCTCACCCTCGCGGATCTGGAGAAGAAGGCGAGGGACAGGATGGAGGAGTACGACCTCAGGGCGGTGGTCGCCAACGATGTCGACGACGCCGGGAGGTCCACGTCCTCCGTCATACTGGTCACGAAAGGGCAGTCGAAGAACATCACCGGCACGAAGATCGAGGTGTCCGACGAGATACTGAACCACTGTGCGGAAATGATATGACCTCGGCGTTCTGCCCATCCCACGTGACGTGCTTCTTCAAGCCGTACGTGTCTGGGGGAGTCCTCGAGAGGGGCTCCGCCGGAGCCGGCATAAGGCTGGGCGCGGGCACGACCGTCCACGTCTGCGAGGTCAGCGGCAGGACGAGGGTCTCCATCAACGGGGAGGAGGACGAGGCGAGGGTCACCAGGCACGTCCTGGAGAGCATGGCGCCGGGCCGCGGCTTCGAGGTGGACGCTGAGTGCGCGCTCCCCCTCGGCCAGGGGTTCGGGACGAGCGCGTCCGGGGCGGTCGCCGCGGCCCTTTGCGCATCCGAGATCGTCGGCAAGGGCAGGGAAGAGGCTTTCGAGGCGGCGCATGCCGCGGAGGTCGTCTGCGGGGGAGGGCTCGGGGACGTCGCCGGGCTCATGCACGAGTGGCACGCCCCCCTGAGGATATTTGCGGGGATGCCTCCGACAGGGCGCGTCGTCAACGGAGGCATCTCGTTCGAGAGGGTCACCCTGGCAGTCCTCGGGGGGAGGGTCAGCACCGCCGGCGTCCTCGGCGACGAGGCCAGGATGGGGAGGATATGCGCCGCCGGCGCCACAGCGATGAACATGTTCGCCGAACACAGGACGAAGGACAGGCTGTTCGAGGCTTCCGGCAGGTTCTCGTCCGAGGCGGGCCTGAGGGGGCCGGAGGTGGCCGCCGCGATGCATGCCCTCGACGGTGCCGGGATCAGGTCGCTGATGTGCATGCTCGGGAACAGCATCCTCGCCGAGGCCGGCGAGGACGAGGTCAGGGGCGTACTCGGGGACGGGTGCCTGTTGGCGTCCACGTCATCTACCGCCGAGCCGGCCCGCGTCACTCGAAAAGCGTGAAGAGGGCGTCGTCCCCGCCGACGTCGAACAGCCCCATCCTGGCCCCGCAGTCCAGCCAGCCGTGCGCGTAGTTCACGGCGGCGAACGCCGTGACGAGGTCTCCCGACTCCCTGAAATGCTTAGCGTCCTCGTAATAGGAGGTCGCCATCTGGAGGAAGTCGTCGGCGAGCCTCTTGCCGAACGACCTGTCGGGGGCGGCTATCCTGAGCCTATCCAAGGCCTTCTTTGTGATGCCTAAGTATTTGTCGATTTTTTCTTCTGAGATGGTATCCTTCATGGTACACTGCCCCTCAATCAATCAACGGCGTCTATTTGAAAAAACTTGGACAATCGACTTATTTTTTCTTCTTGCATTTGTTCTAATTCTCGGGGAGTCCATTCTTTGAACCTTAACAAATCTATTGCGTCCTGAACTGTTGATTTTTTATACTCAACTTTCTTTCTATCGAAAAACTCATTTTTTGCGGCAATGTTGAGTGCCTTGGACAATGGTATGAGGTTACCAATCTTGTTAAGGTCTTCATTGAACGTTGTTTCCGACCAGCCCTCATAATCGTGCCATTTTTTTGGTAATATGTGTTCTATGTCGTATTTCCCGTCAATAAATTCGCTGAAATCTGTTTTATTTTGTTCGGGGTTTAAGTATGCGGATAGCAACACAATTCCACGCAGGTAACGCCCAAGCCGATTCTCCTTCAAATGGCAAATGAAATCATCATAGTCCCTTTTCGTGAGATTGGATAAATATTCGGACAAATAGTCGTCCTCCGTTTCAATTTTGGCGCATACTCGAAAAACCGTATCCTTAACGGTGTTTACTGTATTATGTACAACGCCTTTGATGAAAAAATACCTGATGGTTGTTTCTAAGAGTCTAATAAACTCTTCTTTCCTCTCATTGGGAAGTGAAAACTCATCTGTTTCTGAGTCTATGGCCCCGTGTTTGTGCAAAAAAACATATAGCGGGAATTTCCAGTAGTAGTTGGGGTATGTATGCATAATTTTCCGAAAGCTGTTGATCTCATCACTTCCATCCCATTCGGTTTCTATTTTGTTAATTTTTTTCAGGCTGTTGACCACTTTATCGTAATCATCAAAACGATTGTTTGAGTTTGAGAGAAAAAATGACCTCATGCCTACTTCTTTGCTGTAATCCCCCTCTTCAGCACGAAAAATATGCATAAGTACGCGGAAAAGCCAATCGTGATCTCGCATCGCATTCCATTCATTGATAAATTCGTTTTGCCTGTGCTTTTCTCTACTATGATTGTATAACCTTGCTTTGAAAATGTCTGCGTCCGACAGTGAAATCCCGCGGTTGTTGATTGTTTCGAATATAGTCAACGCGTCGTCTTCCGAGTCACAGTTGATAGGGAGCAACACAACCTTATCAAGCAATGTGAGAATCAAATCATTCATGGTGTCTGCACTTTGATTGTTTATTTTCTGCCACTCATCGATTTTTTCTTCAAAGAGAATGTAGTTTTCGCGTAGTTTACAATCGGGACAGTCCTTGGCATCGTGCAGAATTATGTGTAGTAGATTCTCCTTGTCCCCACTCGTAACATGCGAGGTGACACGTAGCTCATCAGTTACTATGGATGTCAAGGGGTCTTTTATTCGCAAACATTCCTCTAATGCCTTAACTGTCGAAGCACGGGAAAACATTGCTTTAATCAGCAAAATAAGCGTCGTTAGTCTTTGTTGCCCATCAATAACTTCCCAGGCATCTGAACCGGAAACGGGGTTGATAACGATATTACCTAAGAAATATTCGTCGTCCATTGTTTCCTTTGTGTCAAAAAAATTAAGGATGTCGTCCCATAGCTCCTCGCAGGTTTCTTTTTCCCAAGAGTACGGGCGTTGAAAATCCGGGATGATGTACCTTTTTGTGAATACAACCCGTATTCTTTCTGGGTTTGCAGTAATAGCTTTCATTCTTCGACCCTCCTTTCTTTATGTCCCCTGCCCTTTAAATCAGTTCTGTTAGTTCTGGGGTGGATGCCGTGTAAGGCACGACGGCACAGGGGCGTGCGCAGGGGCGGCCATATTTGGAAGCGGGGGGGGGGATCCCCGTGATGACCCAGGCCGGGGCGAGGCTCGCGGCGCCGGAGGCGGTGGAGGTCGCC
>WRNL01000068.1 GCA_009776625.1 Methanomassiliicoccaceae archaeon
GGAGGTACATGTCCGAGAGGGTGAACCTTCCTGACAGCATGACGGCTGCGAGCCTCTCCATGGCCTCGTCGTCGTCGATCTCCGCCTTCGCCAGGCTGACGAGGGCGGCGAGGTCGCCCATCCCCAGAAGCCTCGATATGAACCTGTCGGCGTTGAACGGCTCGAGCTCGCGTATGTGCTCCCCCGTGCCTATGAACATTATCCTCGCGTCGGTCCTAGCGACCGCGGACAGGGCGCCCCCGCCCTTCGCGGTGCCGTCCATCTTCGTCAGGATCACCCCGGTCACGCCGACGGCCCTGTGGAACGCCTCCGCCTGCGGCCCGGCCTGCTGCCCCACCTGCGAGTCCAGGACAAGCACCCTCTCCTCCGGCCTGGCCGCCTCCGCGATGTCCTTGAGCTCCTGTATGAGGTCTTCCTCCAGCGCATGGCGCCCCGACGTGTCTATGATGACTATCTTCTTGTCCGAGAACCTCGCCTTGCCGTTCCTGACTATCTCCGCCGCGTTGGGGTTGCCGGGCTCGCCGTAGACGTCCACGTTTATCTTCGCCCCCAGCTGCTGAAGCTGGTCGAGGGCGCCCGGCCTGTACACGTCGGCGCCGATGAGCCCCACGCTGAACCCCTTCTTGGAGAGGTACAGGGCTAGCTTCCCCGTCGTGGTGGTCTTCCCCTGCCCGTATAGGCCGACCATCATTATGGTCTGCGGCACCATCTCGAGGCCTTTGCCGTTGTCGAGGAGCGACACCATCTCCTTGTAGATTATCTGTATGATGTGGTCCTTGGTGCTCCTCCCCGCTGGGGGCTTCTCGTTCAGCGCCCGCTCTTGGATCCTGTTCGTGATCTCCAGCACGAGCTGCACGTTCACGTCCGCCTGCAGGAGGGCGCGCTGGAGCTCTTTCGACACCTCCCTGATCAGACCCTCGTCGATGACGGAGGAGCCGCCTATGTGCGAGATCACGTCCCTGAGCGATTTTCCCAATCCATCCAGAACCATACGATATGCCCTCTATGCAAAAGTGATATTTAGAATGTGTTAAGTGCGGGAACAGGCCAGCCAGTCAGAAGGGATGGGATGCACTCTACAGAACTGACCTTTTTCCCCGATTGTACTGATTGTCTAAGAACCTATATAAGTGTTTCTAACCCACAGGGGCATGAAACGGCTCTTTCTTTCGCTTTGGCTGTCCTGTTTACATATTTTTGCCCCTGTTTTCAAAAAAAGTATATAAACGGGATGCCGCGGACGGCCGGTGGCGGGATCCCGCGCCGCGCCGCCTCGCGGAGAGGGTGTAAGGGGTTTGGCGACCCGCCGGGGCGGGCCCGTGTGCTCAGAGGTAGCCCGACTTCTGGAGCGTCATCAGGTTCTCCGTGCTGAGCTTCTCGCCCGCCTTGAAGCGCTCGAAGATGTCCTTGGCCTCCTTCTTGTACTCGTTGTCGACCCTCTTCTTCTTCGCCGCGGTCTTCTTGTTCCTCATGCCGGCGACGTCCTTGTCCATGTCGTGGACGGACTTGATCTGCTCGATGTGCTTCTTGTGCTCCTCGTCGGCCGACTGCTTGCACTCGATGAACTTCGCCTGCGCCGCGTCCGCCTCCTTCCTCAGCGAGTCCGCCTCCTCGTAGAGCCTCAGCATCTTGTCGTGCGAGGACTGTGCGGCCTCCGCATGCTCCGCCACCTGGCGGTGGGCGGCCTCTGCCTCGACTTTCGCCTCCTTGAGCCGCTGGATGACCTCCTTGATCTCCCCGCTCTGCTCTTGGGTCTTCTCCTTCTCGTCTATCTGCTTGGCGATGGTCGATATCAGCTTGACGATCTCGTTCTCCTTGTCCTTGCCGAGGGATTCCGTCTGCTGCTTGTACTCCAGGTCCTTGAGCTGCTTCTTCAGCTGCTTCACGTTGGCCTCGTTCTTGTCATCGTTCGGCCTCTCCGGCCTCAGCTGGGCGATCTGGTCCTTCAGGGCGGTGACGGCACGGTTCTTCTCGTCCCTCACGACCTTGGTCTCCCTCACCTTCTGGTTGAAGGAGTCCCTCTCCTCCCTGCACCTGCCGGCCTCGTCGACGAGCTCGCGGACCCTGACGTTCAGGGAGTCCCTCTTCGCCTTCCATTCCTTGGTCTGGTTGTTCAGCTCGTCCCTGAGGCGCCTGTGCCTCTCCGCGTCGTTGTTGAGGATGCTGCGCTTCTGCTCCAGGCTGGAGAGCTCGTCCGCAGACACGGGGCTCTCATCCTCCGATGCCGCGTCCGCCGCCTCGGGGTCCGCCAGGGGCTCTGCCCCGATATCCACAGGCTCCACGGCCGCCGCGGGCTCCGCCTCTTTGGGTGCCTTCGGCGCTTTCGGCGCCTTGGGCGGCTTCACGGCAACAGGCTCTTCAACCGCCTCCGCAGGAACCTCCAACGCCGGCTCCGCCGGCACTGACACGGTTTCCGCCGGCTCAGCAGCGACCGTCTCTTCGACAGGCACCGCCGGCTCCACGGGCTCCGCCTCCGCAGGGGTCTCGGCAGGCTCTGCCATGACCTCCAGGGGCTCCGAGACGACCGGTTCTTCGACGGGCTCCGCTGGCTCCACGGGCTCCGCCTCCGCAGGGGTCTCGGCAGGCTCTGCCATGACCTCCAGGGGCTCCGAGACGACCGGTTCTTCGACGGGCGCCGCCGGCTCCACGGGGGCGTCCGCCTCCGCGGCCTCCGCCGGCTCCTTGGCCTTCGCCGCTTTCGGGGCCCTCTTGGCCTTCGGCGGCTTCGCAGCGGCCGCATCTTCCACGGCCTCCGTAGCCTCCTGCTCTGCGGCCTCTGCCGCTGGCGTCTCGATCACAACTGCCTGTTCTCCAAGAGCGTCGACGCTATCCTGCGCCGACTCCTGCGCTTCCTGAGAATCGTCCTGTTGAACTTCCTCCACAAACTCATCCATAAATCATCACTCATTCGTTCGACTCGGCCATAAGCAAAAGTATGGCCCACTTTGAGCCGTTATATAAAGGTATCATTTATAAGGGTTTCTACAACGCGCTGGCGCCCGCGAGCGCCTTTGCCGCTGACACGGCCCCCGCCGATGCCGGCGACTGCCCGCAGGGAAGCCGGGATGCCCTCATAGGTTTAAATAACTCTATTCAATCCGACACCCGATATCAGATGGATGGCCATGTTTGCCCCCTTGACAATAGATACGGCCGGGACAGGATGAGGGCGGTGTTCTCCGAAGAGAGCCGCGTCCTGTACCAGATGAGGGTCGAGGCAGCCCTCGCGGCGGCGCAAGCCGCGGTGGGGGTCATCAGCGAGGAGGCCGCTACGGAGATAGCGAGGGTCGCCTCGCCCGGCGTGGTCAGCATGGACCGCGTCAAGGAGATCGAGGGGGTGACCAGCCACGACGTCATGGCGGTGGCCAAGGCAATGACCGAGCAGTGCCGCGGGGACGCGGGGAAACACGTCCATCTGGGCGCGACCTCCAACGACATAATCGACACAGCCGCCGCCCTCCAGATAAGGGACGCGATGGCGATAATCCTGGAGGATGTGGACATCCTCGTCTACACGCTCGCGGGGATCGCCAAACGGGAGAGGGACACGCTGGAGGTGGGGAGGACCCATGCGCAGTTCGCGCTGCCCATAACGTTCGGCTTCAAGATGGCCGGGTACATAGCGGAGATGCTCAGGCACAGGGAGAGGCTGGCCGAGGCCGCGCCCCGCGTCTGCGCCGGCAAGATGGCGGGGGCTGTGGGCACTGGCGCGGCCTTCGGGAAGGACTTCGACAGGATCCAGGCGCTCGTCATGGACGGCCTGCGGCTCACGTGCGAGCCGGCGGCGACCCAGGTCGTCGGCCGCGACAGGTACACCGAGCTCGTCTGCCTCCTGGCGAACATCGCGACGTCCCTCGAGCGGTACGGCACCGAGGTGAGGAACCTCCAGAGGTCCGAGATAGGCGAGGCCTCGGAGCCGTTCGACGCGGAGAGGCAGGTGGGGAGCTCCACCCTCGCCCAGAAGAGGAACCCCATAGGCTCTGAGAACGTCACCGGCCTGGCAAGGGTCGTCCGCGGCTTCGTGACGCCGACCTTCGAGAACCAGGTGCTGTGGCACGAGAGGGACCTGTCCAACTCGTCCGCCGAGAGGTTCACGATACCGCATGCGTTCGTGCTCCTCGACGAGATGCTCTCGAGGATGGACAAGGTGTTCTCGGGGCTGGAGGTGCATGCCGATCGGATGCTGAGGAACATCGAGTCGTCCAACGGCCTCATAATGGCCGAGCCGGTGATGATGAGGCTCACCGAGAAGGGCGTCGGCAGGCAGGAGGCGCACGAGATCGTGAGGGGGGCGGCCATGTCAGCGATCGAGAGGGGCGTCGGCCTCAAGGAGGCCCTTTTGGAAAGGGCGGACGTCACGGACGTCCTGTCCGAGGGAGAGATAGAGTCGGCGATGGAGCCGGCGAACTACATAGGCGCGGCGGGGGAGATCGTGGACAGGATGGTCTCCGCGGCAGAGGATGCGGTGGGAAGGAAGGTTTGAGCATGGACCCCGAACGGAAGAGAACCAATATGAAACATGGCGCGATCATAGGCGCCGCCGTCGGCGTAGCGATATTCGTGATGGCGTTCACCATGAACCCCAGCTGGATGCACCTGATCTACATACCGATCGCGGCGGCCATGGGCTGGGGCATACAGTACACCAGGGTCGACGACCCCGATGACTGACCCGCCCTGCTCGTTGGGAGATTATATAAGATTGCGACACGATGCACCGACGGCGCGTTGCACCACGCCAGGAGGTAACAGGCATGAGCGACAAGGTCGAGGAGGCGTCCAGGCTCTTCGGGAACGGGATGTACTGCTCCCAGGCGATACTGGGGGCGTTCTGCGAGAGGTACGGGATGGACAAGGAGGCCGCTTTCAGGATATCCTGCGGGCTGAACAGCGGCGCCAGGTGCGCCGAGGTCTGCGGGGCGGTGTCGGGGGCGGTGCTCGTCATCGGCCTGAAGTACGGCGGCTCAAAGGACACGTGCAACATGAGGGCGGAGGAGTTCGTCGAGCTGTTCAGGGAGAGGCACGGCGAGGTAACCTGCCGCGGCCTCCTGGGGTGCGACGTATTCACGCCTGAGGGGAGGGCGAAGGCGATAGAGAAGGATCTCTTCGGGACCGTCTGCAGGGGCGCGGTGGTCAGCGCGGCGCAGATACTCAGCGACCTCGGCTACTGAGCGCCGCCCGTTCTTTCCCCCAATTATGTGCAAATAGGCGCCTCTCCGAGCGGATAAACGCCATCGTCCCCCCGTTGCCTTATGAAAGCTTTATATCCATTGCGGCGATGGACATCTACCCAAATGGGCAGGTAAATCAGCCCGGTAGATTGCTACCTTCGCAAGGTAGAGGCCGCGAGTTCGAATCTCGCCCTGTCCACTTTCATCCTTAACCTTGACTGTAGGCTGACGGACGGACCCGGATTCTGCTGGCTTTGTATCGGAGGGCGGCCTCTTAGATGCCAGGAAACGGTACTCTTGCCGTCACCAGTCGAACCCCTCCAACGGCTCCCCCTTCTCCATGCATTCCTCCAGGTGGTCCGCGTATTCCCCTGGGAAATCAGGCGACCACTCGCAGAGTATGGAGTCGCTCTCCCTCAGGCCCGCCGCGATCGCCCTGATATATGTGCGGACATCGTCCTTCCTCCCCGCCGCGACGAGCGCCTTGACATCCGCATAGAAATTGTCCTTTATCCTCTCCTCGATCATCTCGGCCGCATGATCGCCCGGTTCGATGTAACTACGGTACTCGTCGTGCCCGAGGTTCCTGAAGAAGTACTCCTCTTCTTCATCCAGCACATATATGGCGTCCTTTTTGATCATGTCGAAATCCACGATTATGTGTAAATCGACGACCGCCTTTGCGGCTTTGAGCATCTTCCCCGCCCCGTAGTCCTCTGCCACCGACATGATGATGTCCCGCAATGCGCCCGTGTCCAGGCTGGCGACTGTTTCACGGAGCTTGTCTATGTTCTTCTTACCCATGTTCCTCGTACGATGTATCTGTTGTTCCATTATATCTTCTTCGAATTAGCCGCCGCCGCGCCGATGCCTATCGGGGGGTTATGGGGGCGGCCCCTTTGAAAATATGACGCGGTCGCAAAAAACTCCTTTGGAAAATGCAGTGGAATCGGTAAAAACTCCTTTGGAAAATGCAGTGGAATCGGTAAAAACTCCTTTGGAAAATGCAGTGGAATCGGTAAAAACTCCTTTGGAAAATGCAATCCAGAAAAACACTAAAATATAGAACACGATTCATGTTGGTGAAAAGGGCGATTTACGACGACCTTCTTGCTTGGAAGGCTAGCGACGGCCGCAAGCCTCTGCTGCTAGAGGGCGTCAGGCAGTGTGGGAAGACGTACATCCTCAATGAGTTCGGGCGGCTGAATTACGACAGCGTGGCCTACTTCACCTTCGAGGAGAATCCAGACCTGTCCGAGATCTTCGAACGGGATCTTGAACCTATGAGGATCGTGAACCGCCTAAGCCTTATAGGACCCAAAATCGAACCTGGGAAAACGCTGATAATTCTCGACGAGATCCAGTTCTGCAACCGCGCCCTCGCCTCCCTGAAGTTCTTCTGCGAGGACGCGCCTGAATACCACGTGGCGTGCGCAGGGTCCCTGCTAGGGGTGCTGACATCCAAGCCGTACTCCTTCCCCGTGGGCAAGGTGGACAGGCTCAAGATGTACCCGATGACGTTCAAGGAGTTCCTGTTGGCGAACTCCGAAGACCGCCTTGTCGAACACATTGAGAGGAACGGCCCAGAGGAGTGCCTTACCGGGGCCATCGCCAACAGGCTGGGCACTCATCTTGATAATTATTTCCTCACTGGGGGGATGCCGGCGGCGGTGGCGTCCTGGATCGACAAAGGGGACATCAGGGAAGTCGACAGGATACTGGACAAGATTATCGGGGACTATAAGCAGGATTTCTCAAAACATGCCACAGAATCCCTGACGAAACTGACCCTCATCTGGGATTCCGTGCCCCTCCAGCTTGCCAAGACCAACGACAAGTTCATGTTCGGCCACGTGAAGACGGGCATGCGCTCGAAGGACCTTGAAGATGCGCTGGAATGGCTGTTGAACGCCGGGCTAGTCCACAAAGTGAAGAAAGTGAGCCGTCCGGACATCCCCCTGCCGATGTTCGCAGACAGCACAAGCTTCAAGGTGTACTCCGCCGACGTAGGGATACTCCGGAGGATGGCGGAGATGCCCTCGGACTTCATGTTCAGCAAGGACAAGAAGTACGATCTTTTCAGAGGGGCCGTGGCAGAGAACTACGTGCTCAACGAGCTCATGGCATCCCTCGAGCATACGCCGTACTATTGGAGGTCGGATGCCACGGCGGAGGTCGACTTCATAGCACAGGTCGGCAGGACCGTAGTCCCCATCGAGGTCAAAGCGGGAGGGGGCAACTCGAAAAGCCTGGCGGAGTTCATAAAGAAGTACGACCCGGAGATCGCCGTCACGACTTCGTCAAAAAGCGGTAGGAGCAGCGTCGTCGTCCACATCCCCCTCTATGCCGTTTGGAACATCCGCGACTATGTCCTGGCGAGGACTGCGGGAACGGCTCTTCACCCACCCTAAAAGCTAGAGCGCCGATAAAAGGCGTGCTCGGGAGACCGCATATAGTGCTTCTGAACGCCTTGCCCGATGAAGTGATCCGGGGCATGCATTCCGATGAAGCCATAGTTACATCCCAGTGACGTGCGGGAACATACCAAGGGGCAGGAACAACATTGAATGGCCGCTTTGGGAGTGGGACGGGCGCATGTTCCGGCATTATGGGCCCATACGGGCATGCCCCTACTATTCCGTCGTTATGATGGAAAAGTAAAGATATTGTCCTCATGTATCTGTCAACCGGTGAGAGTGGTAGAATGAGCTTCGACATGGACTTCTCGGGAAGGGCACGGGCACGCACGCACAACACTGACAGGGGTGCGGACTGATGGACAGGTACGGCATCCAGCGGATATACAGGGACAAAGGGTACGTGGCGGCGCTGCCTGCGTACGCGGAGGCCATAGAGGAGGCGGGCGGGGACGAGGCCAAGCTGAACGCCCTCGCCTTTTTCGCGGCTGACTGCGCGCACGCCGAGGCGCTGAGGATGCTGTTCGACGCCG
>WRNL01000069.1 GCA_009776625.1 Methanomassiliicoccaceae archaeon
CATGGAGAGGCTCGCAGCCGTCATGCTGTCAGGAAGGTTCACCCTCTCGGACATGTACCTCCAGATGGCCGCCGTGAGCAAGATGGGCACCCTCCAGAAGATCGTGTCATTCCTCCCCGGCTTCGGCAGCCTGCAGGGCAAGATAGACTACGAGGAGTCGCAGAAGAAGCTCTCCAGGTTCAAGGTGATCATGGACTCCATGACGAAGGAGGAGAAGGACGAGCCCCACCTCATCAAGGGGAAGCGCATAGAGAGGATCGCCGGCGGCGCCGGGGTCACGACGCACGACGTGAGGGAGCTGCTCAAACAGTACAACCAGAGCAAGAAGACGATCAGCGCGATGGGCAAGGACCGCAAGATGCGCAAGCAGATGATGAAGCAGATGGGCAACATAGACCTGGGCGACCTGCAGGACCTCCCGTGATCCCATGAGGCGCTTCGTTGTCGTGGGCCACAAGGCCGTGACGACCGGCGATTTCAAGCTCGACGACATCGCCGGCGGCGCGGGGAGGCTGGACATACTGGTCAGGTGCGTCAACTCCGCGTTCTTCCTGAGCCACGACATAAGGAAGGACACCGAGCTGTTCCTCGTGCTCCAGGGCGGGTGCGACCCGCCCAAGACGGTGAGGTTCGCCGGGAGCGAGCTGAGGTACCTAAACCCCGACGAGAGGAGCACGTCCGCCCTGATAAGGAACGCCCTCATGAAGAGGGTCGGCGAGGGGGAGGAGAGGTCGTCGCCGGGGATATACGTCTCCAAGGCGTCCTTCGCGGACGTGATCGGGGCCCTCTCCGAGAAAGGCGGCATGGTCTACCTGAGAGAGGACGGCGCCGACGTCAGGGCCGGCGGGCTGCCGCCGGACCCCGTGTTCGTGCTGAGCGACAACGTGGACCTGACCGAGGAGGAGGAGCGCGTCCTCCTCGGTCACGGGGCCATGGAGGTGTCCATCGGCCCCCACAGCCTCCACGGGGACCACTGCATAGTCATCGCCCACAACGAGATGGACAGGTCCCCGCCCTGAACCCTTTTATGCTTGGCGGGAGATAACGGTGCATGTCGGACCAACCTGAGAGGATACCGCAGCACAGGCACTGCCGCAGTTGCGGCAAGGCGTTCGTCGGCGAGGGGGAGTTCTGCGGCGAGGAATGCAGGGCCTCGGCCGGCGCGGGCGCGAAGAAGAAGATAAGGAAGCTGTTCATCGTGTGGCTGGTCATCGTGGGCGCGACGGTCGCCATAGCCGCCGCGTACTACCTCATGACGCCGTGAGGGCGTCCGGGGGCTTATGCATGAGATCCGTCGTGGCGGGCACATTCGACGTCCTGCACGAGGGCCACAGGCGGCTGATAAGGCGGGCGTTCGAGGCCGGGGACGAGGTCCTGGTGGGGATAACGTCCGACGGCATGGCCTCCTCCAAAGAGGGGGGGCGCGCCCCCATCCATCTCAGGAGGAGGGAGCTCGAGGCGTTCCTCTGCGGGATGGGGAAGCCCTGGGAGGTCGTCGAGATAAGCGACATGTACGGCCCGAGGGACAAGATGGATGCGTCGGACGTCCTCGTCGTGTCGGAGGAGACCGCGCCGAACGCCGAGCTGGTGAACCGCGAGCGCGCATCGAGGGGCGTCAGGCCGTTCGAGGTCGTCGTGGTCCCCCTTGTCGCCGCGTCCGACGGCGGCAAGATAAGCTCCGCGGGCGTTCTGAGGGGGGACTATTCCAGGGAGGGGCGCTCCGACGCGGTGAGGGTCGCGGTGGGGTCCCTGAACCGGGTCAAGGTCGAGGCCGTGAGGGCCGTGATGGAGAGGGTGTTCGGCTCCGCCGTCATCGTGCCTGTCCGGGCCGGGAGCGGCGTGCCCGACCAGCCGTGGGGGCCCGAGACCCGCTCGGGGGCGGTGAACCGCGCCGTGGCGGCGCTCGGCGACCGCGACCTGTCCGTGGGCATAGAGGCGGGGGTGTTCCCCACCGAGGACGGCCTCTACGACTTCCAGTACTGCGCGGTGCTGGACAAGGGCGGGCGGATGACGGTCGGCGTGGGCCCGGGGTTCAGGTACCCCGACGAGGTCGCCGCGCTCGTGTCCGGCGGCATGACCGTGGGGGAGGCGGTGGAGAGGCTGCACGGCGATGCGGACATAGGGATGGGGCAAGGGGCGGTCGGGCTGCTCAGCATGGGGCTGCTCGACAGGAAGGCCCTGACGGAACAGGCGGTGGTGGCCGCCATGGTGCCGCGGATGGCGGGGCTGCGGCCGCCCGTTTGAGCCGGGTCAGGCCTTCGTGAGCGACACCGCTTTCTCGAGCACCTTCTCCGCATGGCTGGGGACCTTCACGCCTTTCCATGCTGCCTCGACGACGCCGTCCCCTCCGACGATGAAGGTGGACCTTATCGTCCCCTGGACCTCCTTGCCGTACATGGTCTTGGCCCCCCATACGCCGGCGCTCTCGGCGAGGCCGTGGTCGGGGTCGCTCAGGAGCTTGACCTTCAGCGAGTTGGCGTCCTTGAACTTCCTATGGGATTCCACGGTGTCCCTGCTCACGCCGATCACCGGTATGTTCCTCAGCATGAACTTGGGGTAGAGGGACGAGAAGTCCTGCGCCTCCCTCGTGCACCCCGGGGTCCCGTCCCTCGGGTAGAAGTATATGACGTGCCTCACGCCCTCGAGGGACCTGCTGTCGAACCGCTCGCCGTTCTCGTCCATGAGGACGAACCCCGGGAACCTGTCGCCCACGTCCATCAGAACAGGCCTCCTGCCCTCCCGCCGACGATGCCCGACAGGTCGATCTCGAACGCCGCCACCGGGTGCGTTATCCCGAAGTCGGTGACCACCTTGGGGGACACCTCGCCGAAGAACCCCATCTCGCGGCCCCCGCAAGACACGAACGCCCCCCTGCCCTCGATGAACGCCCCGTACCCGCAGGGGGACACGGCGTGCTCCACGCCCATCTCCCTGACCACGGACTCGGTTATCGACTTTATCTCGGTGAACGGCGCCCTCGAGGCGGTCACCATCCCGCAGAGGCGGGGGGAGCAGCGGTGCCCGTCGGAGACGAGGCCGACCTCGAATATCCTCTGGGGGAGGTCCCTGTGCCTGTTGTGTCGGAGTATCCTCATCAGGCTCGGCATCAGGTAGGACCGCAGGCAGGTGTGGTCCTCGGTTATCGGGTTGGTGATGCGGGTGGGGGCCTTCGCCGGGAGGCCGGAGATGCCGAACTCGTCCCTCTCGTTGCTGAGGGTCAGCGTCGTGACCTCCATGAAGCCGAGGCCAACCATGACGTCCCTCATCTTGTCGGACAGGGAGGTCAGGGGCTCCAGCCCCCCAGGCGTCTGCCTCGAGGCGTACGGGCCGCCGAAGCGCTCGAACCCGTGGCCTATGGCCACGTCCTCGAACAGGTCCACCTTGTGCATTATGTCCAGCCTCGTGGACGGGACGGTCACCTCGATCTCGTCGCCCCTGACGGCGGCGGACATCCCCATCCTCTCGGCGGCCGCCCCCATCTCGCCGGGGGACAGGCTGAGGCCGAGGAACCTGTTGCACTCCCCCACGGGGATGGAGAACGGCGTCCCGCCAAGGTCGGGGGACAGGCGCGGGTCGGCGCCCTCCATCCTCACGGCGCATATCCTGCCGCCGCGCTCGGCCAGCGCGGTCGCGACTATGTTCAGCGCCCCGTTCACCGCTTTCCGGTCCGTGCCGGTGACGTCGATGAATATGTTCTCCGTCCGCGGGGTGACCGCCGTGAGGGCGCCGTTTATTATCGGGGGGAAGGACAGCACGTCGCCGTCCCTGTCGAAGATCACCGGGTACGCCCCCTTCCCTTCCAGGAGGTGCGCGTACTCCCTGCCCTTCTCGTGCTCCTCCAGTATCGTTGCGAGGTCCATCGGCTCGGAGCGGTTCAGGGGCACGAAGGACGCCCCGAGGGGGCCCACCGCCGTGTACCTGAACGGCGGCACAACCTTGTCCAGGTCATGGACGCCGATGGCTATCTTGCTCCTCTTCCTGCCGATGGTCATGTGCAGCTTCTCCTGCAGCTCCATCAGGGACCTTATGGCCTCGTCGCCCATGGCGACCCCCCTGACGGCGGCGCATGCGAGGAACGGCCTCACGCCGAGCACGGCATCCTCCGTAACGACGGCTATGTCGGAGCCCTCCACCGCGTACTCCCTCATCCCAGGCTCGATGCCCAGGAACGCCCTGAGCGACCTGGCGAGCCCCTCCACGGAGAACATGTCCGGCCTGTCGGGGAAGAACTCCACCGACATGTCCTCCGAGCCCCCCTCGGTCTGGTGCATGTCGGCGCCGATGAGGGGTATCCTCTCGACCAGCTCCTCCAGGGGGACGTCCCTACCTAGAAGGGAGCAGAGGTCGCTGTGCTTGAAGTTGATCACGGGCATCTTATCAGCGCCCTAGCTCCATGTGCGCCTTGCCGAGGTGGCCCGCGGCCTGGGCGGAGATCGTCGACAGCTCCCCTGCGAGCACGGTGACCGCCACTATCTCGGCCAGCTTCTTGGCCTTCTCGTCGCCGAGGCACCCGATCATGCCCAGGGCCTCGGACTGGGAGGGGAGCCTCGTGCCCCCTCCGACGGTCCCGACCTCCACCGACGGCATCCTCACCGATATGTACAGGTCGCCGCCGACGTCCTCGCACATCGTCGTCGTCATGCTGCCGCTGACCACCTGCGCCGGGTCCTGCCCTGTCGCTATGTACACGGCGGCAAGCATGTTCGCGGCGTGGGCGTTGGCACCGAGGGTGACGGACAGGGAGCTCCCGATGAGGTTCTTCCTCGTGTTGGTCTCGACGATGGACGCCGTGGTCGCGCGGAGCCTCCTCTCCACGATCTCCTTGGGTATCAGCGCCTCCGCGACGACGGTCTTGCCCCTGCCCCGTATCATGTTGATCGCGGCGGGCTTCTTGTCGCTGCACATGTTCCCCGACACGGACACCATCACGGCCCCAGTGGCAGCCTCTATCTCCTTGCACACGGCCTCGGTGGCGATCGTCGCCATGTTCATCCCCATGGCGTCGCCCGTTTCGTAGGTGAAGCGGATGAAGAGGTTCCTCCCCGCCGGGTACGACTCGACGGAGGCGAGCCGCCCGTGGTTCGTGGTCGCGTCCACGACGGAGGATAGGCGGGGCATGTTGGCGCCAATCCATTCCATGACCCTCTCGCAGTGATCCAGCCCGTCGGTCCTGAACACCGGGGCCCTCGTCATGCCGTCCAGGAAGATCTTGACCCTGGCGCCGCCGCTCTCGTTGATGACGGACATCCCCCTGCCGATGGACGCCGTGAGCGCGCCCTCGGTGGTCGCCAGGGGCACGATGAACTCCCCCTTCGCATGGTCTCCCTTTATGGTCACGGGGCCGGCGAACCCCAGGGGGACCTGCGTCGCCCCGATCATGTTCTCTATGTTCTTGGACGCCTTCTCCGAGTCGAAGCAGTATTTGGACACGCTCTCGAGGCTGGCCCCGGTGAACTCCTCGACCGCCCTCCGCCTCTCGTCGACGTCGGCGTGGGAGTACCCCCTGTTCTTAAGGCCCCTTTTCTCTTCCATGCCACTACAACGGCTCTCCGATAATATAATTATCGAGCCTTATATACGCGGAAGGCCTACCGCAGGGCATGAGCGAGACGTCCGACAGGATAAAGAGCATGGTGCCGAAGCCCATGGCGTACCTGAGGACGATCATCAACCTCAACGAGGACACCAAGCACGACAAGCTAGACCGGCTCATCACGAAGGTGTTCCCGACGTTCATAGTGGCATGCTCCGTGTTCACCGTCGCCCTGACGATACAGCTCGGCAGCTTCTCGTTCCCTGGGGTGCTGTTCGGCATATGCCTGGGCTTCGCCCTGGGCTTCACTGCGCTGGGGGCCGCGTGCGTGTTCCTGTCCGACAGGGGGGTGGTGTCCTGGAAGTACGTCGTGCCGGCCGTGACCGCCCTTCCCGCGCTGGCCGCCGCCGCCCTCTACACAGCGGGGTCTGACATAGGGTTCAACGAGTTCATCATGAAGTATTTCGACGTGTTCGGGAAGAACACCGACCTCGTCGCCCTGCTGGTGAGCGCGTACTCCATCACCCTTATGGCGTTCTTCGTCGCCTACGGCGTCGTCTCCGTCATAGTGGGGTACTTCAGGAGCTACTTCCACAGGGTGCTCCGGTCGCTGGAGCGCCCGCCGGGGGAGAAGGGGGGCCGCGTGCGCACATGGCTGTTCCAGGTGCCGGACATCATCGACATAAAGGCGGTGGAGTTCGAGCCGGACGAGGACGACGGGAGGTTCAACGCGGGGCTGTTCCTTAACACCGCGTCCAGCCTGTTCCTGCTCGGGATAGTGATATGCTCGTACATCTTCATCAACCCGCTCTTCCTGCAGATAATACCGTCGGAGGACATGCTGCTGATCGGGATGCTGCTGTCCCTGTTCATATCCCCGCTGGTGATACCCTGGAGCATAGTCAAGTCCATCGGCGCTAAGGTCACGTCGGACGCGCCCAGGGACTTCTACCTCTGGAAGGGCATGAGGGGGAGGCTGTACCAGGGGTTCTTCGCCGTCACGTTCTTCATGATGCTCCTCACGCTGTCCGTCTACCTCGGGATGGACTTCATGAGGATCCTCAACACCTACCTGGGGTACGTGGTGTTCATGGGGATCGTGTCCATGATCACGTCATTCGTCTACGTCAACACATACTACAGGGGGTTCAAGAACGGCATCATAAAGAGCTACCTCCTGTCCGAGGGCGACCCTCCGGGCCCATAAAGGTTAATTAACGCCGCCGTGTTCGCATCACCATGAAGGGCCCCGAGCAGGAGGCGGTATCCAAGGCTAAGAGGCAGGCCGAGAGCGGCAACCCCGCCGGCGCCGTCGCCACTCTGGAGGCGTTCCTCGAGGGCGACCCCCACAACGCGAGGGCGAGGATGCAGCTGGCCAGGACGCTGGCCTTCGACATGAAGGACGTGGACGCCGGCGTAAGGCAGCTGAACGTCGTGCTCGACCTGGAGCCGGGGAACGTCGAGGCGATGAAGGCCATGGTGACCCTCCTTGCCAAGCACAAGAGGAACAACAAGGAGACCGTCCGCATATACGGGGAGCTGCTGAGGGCCGCCCCCGACGCCGCCCTGTACAACGCGTACGCCATGTTCCTCCGCATCCAGATGACCGACTTCAAGGGGTCCGCCGAGTACTACGAGAAGGCGATATCTTTAAACCCTGCGGAGCCCATGTACCGCCGGAACTACGCGGTCCTTTTGCTGAATGATCTGAAAGACTACGAGAGAGCTAGGGACGAGCTCGAAGCGCTTTTGCGGCTCGACCCTGGGGACATTCCCGCAAAGAGGAACTACGACCTCCTCATGGAGAAGAAGTTCGATTCCGACGGAAGACTGAAGAAAAGGGCGCTGTTCCGCAGATGACCGGGCCGCCTCGGGGCGGTTGTAGAAACCGCTTTAAGGGCAGACCCGGTTCAGGTAACGAGGTGAACAGATGGAACTGAAAGGATCCAAGACAGAAGCGAATCTGATGGCCGCCTTCGCGGGCGAGAGCCAGGCGAGGACGAAATACACATACTACGCGTCACAGGCGAGGAAGGAGGGCTACAACCAGGTGGCAGACATATTCATGGAGACCGCCGAGAACGAGAAGGAGCACGCCAAGCTCTGGTTCAAGGCGCTCCACGGCGGCTGCGTGCCGGAGACCCTCGAGAACCTCAAGGACGCCGCCGGCGGCGAGAACTACGAGTTCAACACCATGTACAAGGAGTTCGAGGAGACCGCCAGGAAGGAGGGGTTCAACGAGATCGCCGACCAGTTCAAGAAGGTGGGCGAGATCGAGGCCGTCCACGAGAAGAGGTTCCTCGAGCTGCACGAGAACATAAAGAAGGGCAAGGTCTTCAGCAAGGACAAGGTCGTCGTGTGGAAATGCCAGAACTGCGGGTACCTCCACGTGGGCGAGGAGGCCCCGGCGGTCTGCCCGACATGCGGGCACCCCCGGTCGTACTTCGAGGTCCAGGCACAGAACTGGTAAACGGCGGGGCCACCCGCCATTCCCAAACACGCTTACCGGCGGCCC
>WRNL01000070.1 GCA_009776625.1 Methanomassiliicoccaceae archaeon
ACGAGGGGGAGCCGGCGTACAAGTACCACAGGCTCGTGGAGTGAGGGCGCGGAGATGGACACCCCGGACGGAACGGATGAGCCGGAGGCGGCCGGACCCGGCGATGACGGGGTCAGGGACAACAGCGAGATGGACGACCTGAAGAAGGAGATGAGGGTCGCCATGTACGCATCCTTTGCAAACGGGGAGCCGATCGGCGATAAGTTTGCGGACTACTGCAAGAGGATCAACGCCCTGATGGGGAGAACGGGGGATGAGCAGGGCCAGAGGGAGCGCGATTCCCCTGATGGCGTACTGCCAGACCAAGTAGACTGAGAGAATGAGTGGGGCCTACTGTCACTGATCCCTTTCTCATCTGCAGAGGCATCTGATGCCGAGGGCCCCTGCGGCAAGTGCTGCTCGCCGGCGCATGTCAGAACCTGTCCGAGAGCAGGAAGTCCTCCACCAGCCTGAGGTGCTCTATGCCGTTCCTTGACATGTCTATCTGGTCCATGGAGATGACGAACTTCGGATGGTTGTCATCGATGGCCTCCAGAGCCGAGAACTCCCTGTCCCTGGCCCTCTCGTCCCCCATGAGGTAGCACACTTGGAAGTAGGATCTCTTCCCGTCCTTCTCCGCAACGAAGTCGACTTCTTTGTCCCCCACCTTGCCTGTGCCGAGGGAGTAGTTCCTTGCTATGAGCTCATTGTGCACGACCGTCTCGATCCTCGCCCCGACATCGATGCTGCCGTCTGACCTGTGTATGCTGACCAGCCCGGGATCAGCGACATAGTACTTCCGGAGGGAGGAGAGGAACATCTTTCCTTTGATGTCGAACCTCTCCAGGCCGCTCACCAACATGGATGACGTGATGTGCCTGACATAGTTGTACACCGTCTCAGTCGACACCCCCCTCCTGTCCCTCCCCTCGATATAGTCGACGATGCTGGACACGGAGAACACCTTCCCCGAGTTGTCCATGAGGAAATCGGCCACCCTGGTCAAGAGGTCAGCGTCCCTGGCATTCGACCTCGAGACCACATCCGTGTAAAGGATGTCTTTGTAGACGGAGTCGAGGTACGTCCTCACGGAGGCGTCGTCGCCCTGTTGCAATCTCTGGGGCATCCCTCCCCATTTGAGGTATTCGGAAAAGTCCTTCGCCTCCATCCCGTTGGCCCTGCGGCACTCCGTCACCTCCCTGAAAGTGAACGGCATGACAGTGAAGCTGACCGTCCTCCCTGTGAGAACGGTCGCCAGATCCCCCGACAGTAGCTTGCTGTTGGAGCCGGTCACGAATATGCTGCAGTCCATTGTCGCTCGCATGGAGTTCACAGCCTCCTCGAAGCCACTGACCCTTTGGATCTCATCGAACAGGAAATAGTGCCTCGTGCCGTCCCTGTATTTTTTTGAGAACTCGTTCAGGGCGGCCCCCGCCCGCAGGTGGGCGTTGTCCATGTCCTCGAAGTTCAGATAGACTATATGGTCCGCGGGGACTCCCGACCTGATGATCTCGTCCCTGATCTGGTCAAGTATAACGGTCTTCCCGCTCCTCCTCAGCCCCGTTATGACCTTTATCAAGTCGGAGTCATAGAACGGCCGTATCCTTTTGAGATAAGATTCCCTCTTCACCGTCGCTAACATTGGCATGTCATTGGTGTTTGGATAAAAAAGTTTTCGTTACGATGGAATAACTTTTGTTTTTGATATTTTATTTCGTTGTATCGAAATAATTTTTGATGCCGACACCGCGCCCAAAAACGGCCATGGGCGCATGCCGGACAATGGGGGCGGCTCGGCGCGTCCCTTGTCACCCGCCCTTGCCGACGCACACCCCGATGTATATCGGATTGTTCGCCGCCATGAGGTGGTACCCCCCGGCTCTCCTCGACTTGGATATGCTTACCGACAATATCTCCTCCTCCTCGACGTCCAGCTCGTCGAAGCACCTCGTCATCTCAGCCACCGTCTCCAAGGTGATGGCATTCACCACGAACCTCGCGCCGGGGTTCTTGCTCAGGCACGCCGCCATTATATCCCTGAGGCTGCCGGAAGACCCCCCTATGAACACGTGGCTCGGCGCAGGCAGGCCGTCGAGCGCATCTGGGGCCTGCCCTTTGACGACCTCTATGTTTGCGGCCCTGAACCTCCTCTTGTTCTGCTCGATGAGCCCGGCCGCCTCGGCCTCCTTCTCCACAGCGTACACCCTGCCGTCGGGAATGGACAGCGCCGACTCGACCGCGACGGACCCTGTACCGGCGCCGATATCGAAGAGCACCGAATCCCTCTCCAGCTTTAGCTTCACGACGGAGAGGGACCTCACCTCCTCCTTCGTCATAGGCGCGGCGCCCCTTATGAAAAGGTCGTCGCGTATGCCGAGGGCGCACCCCCTGCTCGCCCTGGGGTTCTCTATCATCGCTATGCAGAGGCCACCGGGCTCTTGACCGAACAGCTCCGACGGCTTCCCCCTCATGATGCCCTCGCCCTCCTGCCCGAGGTCCCGCCCAAGGGTGACGTCCACGTCGCCGAGGCCGTACTCGATGAGGCCCTGGCACATCGCGTCAGCGCCCCCGCCCCCGTCGAGGAGGGCTATCACCTTGCCGTTGCAGCTGACGGCGCCGACGATGTTCGCCCCCCTGCCGTGGGCGCTCAGTAGGAGGGCGTCGTCCCATGACGACCCTGTCCTGGAGCAGAGGTACGCCACGGAGGACACGCCGCATATGACCTCCAGGTCGAACCTGTCCCTGTCGATGCCATCGACGACCTTCTTCGCGGCGCTCTGGAACCCGGTGTCGCCGGACACGAGGACCGCCGCCCTACTGTACTCGGGATGCCCGTCCAGGTACGAGAGTATCGGGTCCGCCCTGTACTCGATGAGGGAGTCCTGCCCCGTGGAGACGGAGCGCACCATCCTCTCGGCGCCGATGAGGAGGTCTGCCCCGTCTATCGCTTCCCTGGCGTCGGCAGTGAGGGTGCCGCCGCCCATGCCTATCCCGACCACGGACACCTTGCGCCTCGCGGGGGCCGCCGCTGGCATGGGCCCTATGCCGAACCTCTCAGCGAGCATGTCCGCCAGCTCGGCGATCCCGTACCCGGGGGAGTCCTCCGGCCTGGACACGAGCACCACCTCCGCCCCGGCCCTGCGGGCCGCCCTGACCTTCTCCTCGAACCCGCCAGGCTCCCCTGAGTCCTTGGTCACCATGTACCTCGCGCCGACCTGTCTCAGGAGGCCGTAGTTCAGCTCCTCGCAGAACGGCCCCTGCATGCAGAACAGGTTCCTCCCCTGGAAGCCCTTCTCCGCGCACGACCGCGACGCGTCGGGGGCGGAGAGGACCCTCGCGAACACCCTGTCGAGGTAGCCGTCGATGCCGGCGTACCTCTCCAGCTCCTTGCTCCCGGTGGTCACCAGTATGTTGCCCTCCGTCCCCTTCAGGTACTCCACGGCGGAGGCGACATCCGGCACGACGGTCAAGCCGTCGTGGGGGCGGCCCTCCGGCCTGATGAGGCGGAGGTACTCCGCGCCAGTGTCCGCGCAGGCCGCCCTTATCTTGCCCGATATCACGGCGGCGTAGGGGTGGGTCGCGTCTATGACGCAGGAGCACCCCTCCCTCATGACGCGCCTCATGCCCTCCTCGCCGAGCCCGCCCGACGAGACCTCCACGTGCGCGCCCTCCTCTATGAACTGCCTCCCGAACTCCGTAGCCACGCATGCGAGCACGTCGACCCCCGCGTCCCCGAGGTACCGCGCCAGCCGCCTCCCCTCGGTCGTGCCTGCGAACAATATCACCCTGTCCTTCATGTCATCCCTCCGTCAGGTCCAGGCGGACGGGCTCCCTCGCGACGGCCACCGTCACGCCATCCGCCGCCGTCTTCCTCACGACCAGCTCCCCCCCTGCGGAGGCGGCGACCGCCGCCCTCTCGCACACGTTGTCCACGCCGGTGACCGCCTTGACCCTCTCCGACGGCGTGAACCCGATGTCGGGGAGCGATGCGAGCTCCTCAGCGGAGAAGAACGCCGTCGCGGCCCCCGCCGCCCTGGCGAACTCCAGCAGCCCCTCCTCGCCCCTCTTGAGGTCTATGCTCGCCACCGCCCTGACGCTCAACGGGGAGATGTCCTCCCTCTCCAGCACGCAGGCCACGAGCGCCTCGATCCTCCCGCAGGGGGTCCCCCTCCTGCAGCCGATCCCCAGGACGTGGCGCCTCGGAGTCAGCTTCAGCGTCCTCTCGAAGGGGCCTTGGGACCTGCCGTGGGATATGTATATCCCTATGTCCCCCCCGGCGCAGATATCCAGCTCCGGCGGCACCCCGGCGAGGGGGACGTCGGACGCCAGCCCGACCCTCCCGCCGTCCACTATGCGTGCGGAGACCTCCTTCGCGGCTGCCATGCTCCCGATGTGCAGGCCGTTCCTCGCGGCGAAGGCGTCGACGGAGAACCTCCCGAGGACGTCGGTCGCGGTCGTGACGACCGGCGTCGCGCCAACGCCCGCCGCGATCTCCACGGCGAGCGCGTTCGCCCCGCCGATGTGCCCCGAGAGGAGGGGGACCACGAACCGCCCGCCCTCGTCCATGCATATCACCGCAGGGTCCACGGCCTTGTTCCTCAGGAACGGCGCCGCCTCCCTCACGGCTATGCCGGCGGCGCCTATGAACACCATCGCATCGGAGGACGCGAACGACTCCCGCGTCCATTCCGACAGCGCGCCCTCCACCCTTTCTGTGCCCGGGGAGCCCGCGGACGTCTTGGAGTACAGGGCGCACTCGTGGCCGGGGAGCGCCCTGCGGACCTCCTGTGCGAGCACGCACCCCCGCTTGGAGAACGCGATCACCCTCACCCTCACCGCGCCTGCCCCCTTATCCTCTCCGCCAGGCCATCCGCGCCGGGGGTCGCGCCCAGCCTCCCGTGCGCTGTAGAGAACACTATGCACTCCGCCTGCATGCCCCCCGCCCTGTAGGAGAGGTGGTGCGCTATCCTTGCCATCACGTTGCCCATGGTGGCCTCCATGAGGCCCTCCCCCTTCAGCACGTCAAGGGCCTCGTCCGTCGACACGCAGGACATTATCCTCCCGACCACGCCCGGCCCGGCGCCGGCGAGGGCCGAGTTGGCCGACAGTATCTCCATCCGGCAGTCCGCCCATCTGGAATGGGTGTTCATGACGCCCCCGGCCAGCTTCACCGCCTTCCCGAGGTTCCCGACCAGGAGGAGCCCTTTGAAGCCGAGCAGGGCGGCCATGTCTATCGTGTCCCCGACGAAGTTGCTGCACTTGACCGCATCCCCCCCTTCGGCCCCCTCCGAGCCCTCCCAGAAGTCCTTGCCGTAGTTCCCCGGGACGACCAGCACATAGTCGTCCCCTGCCGCCCTCCTCACCCTCAGCTCGACCTTTATCGTGTCGACCAGGGCGCTCTCGCTCATCGGCTCCACTATCCCCGACGTGCCGATTATGGATATCCCCCCGACGATGCCGAGCCTGGGGTTGAACGTCCTCTTGGAAACCGCCTCCCCCTCCGGCGCCGATATCGTGGCGGTCAGGCCGCCGGGATGGCCGAGCTCCGAGCGGGCCCATTCGAGGGCCTCCGTTATCATGCGCCGGGGGACGCTGTTTATGGCCGCCTCCCCCACAGGCTGGTCGAGGCCGCCCCTCGTGACGCGCCCTATCCCCTCGCCCCCCTCGACGACGACCCTCCCGTCAGCCCTCCTGGCGACCGTCGAGTATATCAGCATGCCGTGGGTGGCGTCGATGTCGTCGCCCCCGTCCTTCCTCACGGCGCAGGAGACGGCATCGGCGGACACGCGCACGTCCTCGACCCCCAGTGTGAGGCGGGCGCCGTTGGGGGTGACGACGTCCACCGTTGGGCCGGCCTCGCCGCCCAGGAGAATGTACGCGGCCATCTTCGAGGCCGCCGCGGCGCAGGTCCCCGTGGTGTGGCCGCACCTCAGCCTCCTGCCGTTTACATCCACGTACATGCCGTCCGAATCCGCTTGGTTGTCCTTTACGGGCGCCCTTTCCATGCATCTCACCATGTGTCTGACGTTGGATGTATGTGCCAAGTTATAATACTTGGTAGCCCATCCATGTCCCGGGATAGAGAATGACGGGCAAGATCCACTTCATAGGGGCGGGCCCCGGCGACCCGGAGCTCATAACGGTCAGGGGCCGCAGGCTGATCGACGAGGCAGACGTGATAATATACGCGGGGTCGCTGGTGAACCCGGCCGTGCTGGACGGGCGCAAGCCCTCGGCGGTCGTCCACAACAGCGCCTACATGGACCTCGACGCGGTCATCGGCGTCGTCAAGGAGGCGACCGACAAGGGCCTGGCGGTGGTGCGCGTGCACACGGGGGACCCATCGATATACGGCGCAATAAGGGAGCAGATGGACAGGCTCGATGCGCTCGGCATAGGGTACGAGGTCGTCCCCGGCGTGAGCTCCTTCCTCGCGGCGGCGGCCGTCCTGAAGAAGGAGTACACCCTGCCGGACGTCAGCCAGACCGTCATCCTCACGAGGATGGAAGGGCGCACCCCGATGCCACCGAAGGAGAAGCTTGTCGACCTGGCGAGGCACAACTGCACGATGGCCATATTCCTGAGCATAGGCTTCATAGAGGAGCTGTGCTCGACCCTGATCGAGGGGGGGTACGACCCCAAGACCCCCGCCGCGGTGGTCTACAAGGCGACGTGGCCCGACGAGAAGGTCATAAGGGGGGACCTCACCGACATCGCAGGGAAGGTCAAGGGCAAGAACGTGGAGAAGACCGCCCTCACCGTCGTGGGGGGGTTCCTCGGCGACGAGTACGGCCTGTCGAAGCTGTACGACAAGCGCTTCACGACGGGGTACAGGAAAGGGACGGAGGAGTGATGTGCCGCCCCCGCTTGAAACGGTTTATGATATGAGGTGTTGACACATGGTTTACGAGATAACAAAGCCTGAGGACATAGAGAAGAGGAGCATGGAGATAATAACCTCCGAGCTCGGCGGGAGGACGTGGCCGGAGCCGGAGTCCTCGATAATAAAAAGATGCATCCACACGTCGGCCGACTTCGACTACGTGGAGAACCTCGCGTTCTCCGAGGGCGCGGCGGCGGTCGGAGTAGCGGCCGTCAGGAAGGGCGCGACGATCGTCACGGACACGAAGATGGCCGCCGCCGGCATAAACAAGAACCGGCTCGAGGGCCACGGCGGGAGGGTGAGGTGCTTCATCAGCGACGAGGACGTGGTCGCCGAGGCCAAGGCCAGGGGTTGCACGAGGGCGACGGTCTCCATGGAGAGGGCGGCCGCCCTGGACGGCCCCCTGATAATCGCCTGCGGCAACGCCCCGACTGCGCTGATGGCGCTGCACGGCCTGATAGAGGCGGGGAGGATCCGGCCTGACCTGGTGATAGGCGTGCCGGTGGGGTTCGTGAACGTCGTCGAGTCCAAGGAGATGATAATGGGGCTCGACGTCCCGTACATCGTCGCAAGGGGGAGGAAGGGCGGGAGCAACATCGCCGCCGCGATCTGCAACGCGATGATATACCACAAAGGGTGAGCGGCGCGGGCCGTCAGGCTCGCTTATGCGATTATGCGCTTTTGGGAATACGCAAGTAAGGGCGAGTGGACAGTTTGCCTCTGGCGACACCCTTGTTCGACGAAATCTTATATATTCCTACTTCAGTGCAGAAGTGAGGACAGTTTAACGACCCCCGCAAGGGAGTCGGGCCTTTTAACGGAGGCCAGCCGCCGTGTATTAAGGAATATTGAGGTCGATTACGACCAGGATATTCCCAAGGACAACGGTAATCCTTACTCGCAAACCACCTTGGGGCGTGATTATATCACCTCCTACACAGGCGGTTCCGGCGTCGCCGGCTGTTGGTCCAGCCGGCGATGCCGGACTGTCCACCACGAGCACTTCTGATTAAACTCACAAGATATAAAAACAAAACAGGGGGGTGTCCGAAAGTGACCGAAAGTGGAACATTAGTTCCCATGTGGTGCAAGCATACCCCGCATATAAAAGCCGCATTATCCATAGTTCCCCGTGAGGTTTTATTTCTACAGGGGCGCCGGGGGGGGGG
>WRNL01000071.1 GCA_009776625.1 Methanomassiliicoccaceae archaeon
GAGAGCCTATTATTTCATATTCTCGAAGTGGGGGTTCGCCGCCGATCTTACGGCAGAGGCAGGGAGGGACAGCAGGCTGACGCTGGTCAGCCTGGAGGACATGTTCAGGCTCCGAGGGGCATCCCCTGGGCAGGAAGGCAATCGGGTCAATGCCTTATGCCTATGTGGTGCATGTGGCCGGTCGATTGCGACGCCATGGTGAGCTTGCACCTGAGCACGCCCTTTATGGAGGACAGCTCGTTGGCTAGCACCTTGAGCTGCCCCAGCTCGCCCTCCACTATAAGTACCTCCATGCACCGGTCGTGGTCGAGGTGCACGTGTATGGACGTGTTTATGTTCTGCATCCTGCCGTGCTGGAGCTCGGTGAGCCTCTCCGCTATGCCGGTGGTGTGGTGGTCGTATATCATCACGACCACTCCGCACATGAACTCCCTCTCGTTCTTCCACTCGTTCTCGGCGAGGGAGTCGCGGACGAGGTCCCTGATGGCCTCGGACCTGCTGACGTACCCCTTCTTAGAGATGACCTTGTCGAAATCCTTCAGCAGCTCTGGCTCCAGGGACACCCCGATGCGCGTCACTCCTTCCATGGTCGTTGATTATCATATCCATATATAATATTATTAACAGCACGGGGGCGGGAAGGCCCTGCACGCCTCCCGGGTTGGGGAGGGTCGGCCCCCGCCTCAGGGACGGCGTTGCATTTATCTTCAAAAAGCGGTTATGCGGGCGATGACGTACGACACCGGGTCGCTGATGGAGATTCTGGGCGACGCCGTGCGCCGAACGACGGGGCGCAGGCATGTGGCGATAGCGTTCTCAGGCGGGCTAGACTCCGGCATCCTGGCCGCCATGGCCAAGGGGCATGCGAGGAGCGTCACCCTCTACACAGTGGGGTCGGAGGGTTCCCACGACCTCGCCTGGGCGCCGGCGGCCGCCGAGGAGCTGGGGATGCGGCTGGTGACCATAACCATAGGCGAGCGTGATGTGAGGAAGGGGCTCCGTGAGATGATAGACATAACACGGACGACAGACCCCGTCACCCTGTCCTTCGAGCTCCCCCTGTTCTTCGTGCTCAAGGGCTGCGCTGAGAGGGTCGTCGTGACCGGCCAGGGCGCGGACGAGCTGTTCGCCGGCTACTCCAAGTACGTCGGCATGGACAGGGGCGACATGCTGAGGATGCGTGCAGAGGACATGGGGAGGCTGTATACGGTCACGATCCCCCACGAGAACGCGGTGGCGGAGCATTTCGACAGGAGCCTGTACCGCCCGTTCCTGCACTGGCAAATGATGAGCAACCTTGACCGCTTGGACCTCACGGCGCCCGTCGTCGACCCCGCCTCGAGGAAAAGGCCGCTCAGGGAGCTCGCCGGGGCCCTCGGGATCAGCGGGATAGCCGCGAGGGAGAAGAAGTCCGCCCAGTACAGCTCAGGCGCGATGGCCCTGATAAGGAACATATGCAAGGAGGACGGTGTCACTTTCGAGGGCCTCATCGCCTCCATTTACGAGGAGCTATGGTGACGTGCGCGCCGACGTGTCCTTATGGCTACAATCCTTCGCTCTTCACGGGGTGAAGCTCGGCCTCGACAACACCAGGGATCTGCTCAGGAGGCTCGGCGACCCGCAGGATTCCATGAGGCACGTGCACGTCGGGGGCACCGACGGGAAGGGGTCCATATCCGCCTGCATCGCGTCGATCCTCATCTCCTCGGGCATCAGGACGGGGCTTTACACCTCCCCGCACATAGAGGAGTTCAACGAGCGCATCGCCGTGGACGGGGAGAAGGTCACCGACGAGGAGGCGGCGGCGCTCATGGAGGCGGTCAGGGGGCGCGTGGAGGACATGGAGGCGGAGGGGAGGGCGCCCACGTACTTCGAGGTGGCCACAGCGATGGCGTTCCTCCATTTCAGGAACAAGGGCGTGGAGTACGCAGTGGTGGAGGTCGGCATGGGCGGCAGGCTGGACTCCACCAACGTGATCGACCCCGAAGTGTGCGTCATAGGGAACATCAGCATGGACCACCAGGAGTTCCTCGGGGGCACGATCGAGGAGATAGCGTCCGAGAAGGCAGGGATAATCAAGCCCGGCGTGCCCTGCGTGACGATGAACCCCGACCCCGCCCTCAGCGTCCTGAAGGGGGCGGCGGACGCGAGGGGCGCGCCCCTCGTGCGCGTGCTCCCGCAGGACATATGCGTCGAGAGCATGGGCGAGGCGGGGACGGAGNTCCTGTACAAGGAGGAGAGGTACTCCGTGTCGATACCGGGGGCCCGCCAGGCCGACAACGCCTCGATGGCCATCGAGGCCGTGTCTAGGCTGAAGGTGTACGGCCAGTGCGTCAGGTGCAACGTCAAGAGGGGGCTGAGGGAGGTCAGGTGGCCCTGCAGGCTCGAGAGGGTGGCCGGGCTGCCTATAATACTGGACGTCACCCACACGGCGGCGGGCTCGGCCGCCCTCGCCGAGGACGCCCGCGCCATCTACGGGGAGGTGGACGTGGTGGTGGGGATGCTCAGGGACAAGGACGCCCGGAGCATGGCGGAGGGCCTCTCCAAGGTGTCCCGCAGGGCCCTCGTCTCCCCCCTCGCCACGGAGAGGTCGGCGGACCCCGGGGCCCTCCTGGAGGCGTTCGCCGGCACACCGGTGGAGGCGGAGGCGTTCGCCAGCGTTTCAGACGCGATGGACGCCGCGATGCGGGGGAGGGGCGGCAGGGACGTGCTGGTGACAGGGTCGTTCCACACGGCAGAGGAGGCTATAACATGGTTGAAAAGGACGTATCCAGGATATTGGACATACTCTCAGAGGAATACGGCAGGGGCGCCTACCCGGGAAGGTCGTCGGAAGGGCTGAGCCCCGAGTGGGAGCCGGACCCGTTCCACGTGCTCATAGCGACCATCCTCTCCCAGAGGACCAAGGACGACAACACCAGGAGGGCGTCGGACGGCCTGTTCAGGAGGTACGGCACGGTCGAGGAGCTCGCGGAGGCCGACCCGGACGAGGTCGCGGCGCTGATACGCCCAGCGGGGTTCCCCAAACAGAAGTCGAGGGCGATAGTCGACTGCTGCCGTCTGCTCAGGGACGAGCACGGCTGCCGCGTCCCGGAGGACACGGAGGCGCTGCTGGGGCTGCCCATGGTGGGCAGGAAGACCGCCGCCTGCGTGAGGGCGTACGCCATGGGGATACCGGCGGTGTGCGTGGACACGCACGTGCACAGGATATCCAACCTCATGGGGCTGGTGGACACGAGGGACCCCCTGGGCACCGAGATGGAGCTGATGAGGATCACCCCCCGGGACAGGTGGATCGACATAAACAAGTACCTCGTGCGGCACGGCCAGGTCGTCTGCCTCCCGAACCGCCCCCGTTGCGAAAGATGCCCCGTCAGCCACATGTGCGACCATTTCTCGGGACGCGGGGCTTGACGCACCCTGTGCGGTCATCGCCCGCCGTCGTCATCCCAGGGGATGTTGCAGCCCGAGTAGCATCCGCAAACGCAGTCGAGCCAATACCCCATCAGAGCGGTTTTCGCGTCATCCTTCTCACGGTATTCTGCGTGCAGCCCGCATATCTCGTCGTAAGCCGCCTCTTTCTCGCCGCCGCTGTCCTTGTACGATAAAACGGCCCCCCATCCTTCCATGAACAGCATCCAATGGTCGTCGTCCAGCCGCTCCGCGATGAATCCCAATGTGTCGCACAGGCTCTCTGCCTCTGTCATACTCTGCTCTTACACGGCACCCCCCTAAACTCACAGAGCTAAACAATTGGCTCATAATTGGCTCAATTGGCTCATAATTGGCTCATAATTGGCTCAATTGGCTCACGATAGGCACATAATTGGCTCATCCAGGCTCGCTCAATGCGGCGGCGTTGATCAGCCGTCTGTGTCCGAGCGACGCGCCCGCCTCGAATAGTAAGCACGCTCACCTATCAGGGCGGGCTGTCCGCCAAGGCGGCCTTTCTCCACGGCGGCATCCATGGACGCCCGTTGCCGGGGAGGGTGGGGCGGAACAGATTTGGTTTATAGCGGGAGCATGATACCCCCCTGATGCATGAGGTGTCCGTAATGGCGGAGCTGATGTCCGCCATCGAGAGGGAGCTGGAGAGCCGCAACGTCGTTTCTGTAAAGGAGGTGGCGCTGACCGTCGGGAGGCTAACCAACCTCGGCGCAGAGCAGCTGGGGTTCGCCTACGAGGTGATGTCGAGGGGCACGGTGTTCGAGGGCTCCACGCTAGTGATAGAGGAGGAGGCCGTCCGGGTGAGCTGTGGGAAATGCGGGTACGAAGGCCCCGCTAAAAGCATCGACATGGGGGAGGAGACCCACCTCCAGATACCGGTGCTCTCCTGCCCTGAATGCGGCGGCGCCGTTTCCGTGACCGCCGGCAAGTCCTGCTGCGTCAGGTCCATAGAGATAGAGGAGGGGGGCTGATGTTCAAGTACAGGGACGAGGGGACGGCGAAGAGGATGCTCTCCGCCATCAAGGACACAGGAATAGAGAGCAGGTTCATGCACGTCTGCGGCACCCACCAGGACACGATCGTCAGGTTCGGCCTGGAGGAGATGCTCGCCGATGCGGGGGTGGAGATATGCCAAGGGCCCGGATGCCCGGTCTGCGTCACCACCAGCAGGGAGATTGCCGACGCGGTGACCCTCGCCCGCAACGGCGTCACCGTGACGGCGTTCGGGGACATGATGCGCGTCCCCACGACCATAGGCTCGCTCTTCGACGCGAAGGCCGACGGCGCCGACGTCAGGATCGTGTACTCGATAGAGGACGCGGTCAGGATGGCCTCCGAGCAGTCCAAGCCGCTCGTGTTCGTGGCGGTCGGTTTCGAGACCACCGCCCCGTCGACCTGCGTCCCCCTGAGCAAGGGCGGCCTCCCCCCGAACTTCAGCATATACAGCTGCCACAGGGTCTGCCCCCCCATACTGGAGGCGGTGTTCGAGATGGGCGAGACGAGGATGAACGGCATGATAATGCCCGGGCACGTCGCGGTGATAACCGGGCTGGGGCCGTTCAGGCGCTTCTCCGAGGAGTACCGCATGCCGCAGGTCGTGGCGGGGTTCGAGCCCCTGGACGTGCTCATGGCGTCGTACATGCTGACCAAGCAGATCGAGGAGGGCCGCGCCGAGGTGGAGAACGAGTACACCCGGCTGGTGAAGGAGGGCGGCAACCCCATCGCGAGGAGGCTGATGGAGGAGACCTTCGTCCCCGTCGACAGGGAGTGGAGGGGGTTCCCTGTGATACCGAAGAGCGCCCTCGCGCTCAGGCCCGAGCATTCGGAGCATGACGCCGCCGTGGTACATGAGGGAATCCTCGCGCTGACCCCGGAGGTGGAGGCGGAGGCGGCGGGGTGCAGGTGCGGGGAGGTGCTGAGAGGGCTTATTAAGTCAGAAGACTGTCCCATGTTCGGCGGCGCCTGCAAGCCGGGGAGCCCCATGGGTCCGTGCATGGTCTCGGAGGAGGGGAGCTGCAGCATAGCGCACAGGTTCTCCGCAAGGAGGGAGTGAGACGAAGACAGACGGGAAAAACCTGAGGTCCGTGCTGGTGGTCACGAACGACTCCACAGTGTTCCTTAAGAAGGGGCTGGCCACAGCCTTCGAGATGTTCGGTGGGCGCGCCGAGGAGGTGAAGAGGCTTGTGGCGAGGCTCGACACCGCCAAGAAGGACGGGAGGAAGATGTGCGATGTCTCCTTCGGCCTCATCTCGACTAGGTTCGGGTTCGTCCCTGGGAACTACGTCATAGCGAGCTACGACGGCGTCATGTCGAACAAGAAGGACTACGAGAGGGTCCAGAGGGAGAAGGACTACCTGGGCCAGGTGGGCCAGGCGTCGGTGTACTTCGACAGGGTGGTGGTATGCGTCCCGAAGGACATGTTCGCAATGATGCTGGAGGACGACACCTTCATGCACGGGAAGGTCATAGCCGTCACGAGCCCCGTTTTCGAGGAGGAGTGCGCGAAGAGGGGCTGGACACACCTCGAGAGGAAGAGGGGCCCCCGCCTCGGGAAGGAGAACGCCGAGAGGGTGTTCAGGCTGATCGAGGAGGAGTCCTGATCAGGCCCCGTCCCTCCTTGCCCTGAGCCTCCCCTTGTCATCCGCGCCGACCCTGAGGGAGTCGTACACCTTCCGGAGGGCCATGTCCCTTATGCCCCCGTCCAGGGAGTCCGAGAACAACGCCGCCTCCGTCTTCTCAGGGTATCTTATGAAACAGCACGAGAGCGCCCACGCGGCCCCCATCCTGTAGTAGCGCCCCTCGTGGCACGCCGCCGTCAGCAGCTCTAGCACACGGTCGATGTGCCCGTCGTCCAGGAAATGCGCCAGCATGAACACCGCCGACGCCCTCATGCCGAACTCGCCGCCGGAGCGGATCAGCTCCTCGCAGTACTCCCACAGCCTCTCCCTGTCAGCCGCTCCCCTGACCTTCCATTCCATGCAGAAGGTGTCGCAGACCGCCCAGTCGTCTATCGTGGGGACGAACCCCTTCGTCAGGCTCAGGCGCTCGTCGAGCCCCATCTCCGCGCCAGCTATCACCAGGGCCCTGAGCCTGCGCTCCTCGTGGAGCGCCGCAGGCTCCTCCAGGAAGGACCTCCAGTCCCCCCTGCATATCCTCTTCGAGATGCCTCTAAGGACCGGCATCCTCACGCCGAGCACGTCCCCGGCGCCCGGCACGGACCCGGCGTGGGACTCACGGAACGCCGGGTCGGCGTTGCGCTCAAGCTCCTCCCTCAGGGAGGTCAGGGCCTCATCCCCTCGATGTCCATCAGCCTTCTCTTCAGCGCGAGGCCGCCGCCGAACCCCCCCAGCCCGTCCGAGGCCACCGCTCTGTGGCAGGGTATAAACAAAGGCACGGGGTTGGCGCCGCAGGCGCCGCCCACCGCCCTGTAGGCGTTCGGGCGGCCGACCCCCGCCGCTACCTCCCTGTACGTGGCCGTCCTCCCATAGGGTATCTTCCCCAGCTCGTCCCACACGCTCCTCTGGAAGTCGGTCCCCGCCACTCTGAGGGGGATGTCGAACTCCTTCCGCTTCCCTGCAAGGTACTCGTCGATCTGGCGTGCGGCCTCGGCGATGACGGGGCTCTCCCCGCATTCCCTGAAAGGGAGGTTGCTGTTGGGGAGGTACACCCCGTCGATGCTCCCCTCCCCGTCGTCGGAGATGCTGACCTTCCCGATGAGGGTCATATAGGTATGTATCACGCCCGCCATGGGAGGTTATTTTCCCGACAATACTTATTTCCTCCTATCGCATCGGCGGGGCGATGATAGTGTGCGCCAGCCGTAGGACCGACATCCCCGCGTTCCACGCCGAGTGGCTGATGAACCGGTTGCGCGAGGGGTACGCGCTCGTGAGGAACCCCGTCGCCAAGAGCGTCGTCCACAGGGTGGACCTCTCGCCGAGGAACATGGACCTGCTCGTCCTGATGACCAAGGACCCCCGCCCGATGCTGCCTTTCATGGAGGAGCTCATGGACATGGGCGTGAACCTCCTGTTCCAGGTCACCGTCACCCCATACGGCCGCGACATCGAGCCGGGGGTCCCCGGCAAGGCCGACGTGGCGGAGGCGTTCAGGGAGGTCTCCCGCGCCATAGGGAGGGACAGGGTCGTGTGGAGGTACGACCCGGTGATCCTGAACGACAGGCTCGACGTGGGGTACCACAGGAGGAAGTTCGGCGCGATACTCGGCGAGCTCGGGGGGTACACGGACAGGTGCGTCGTCGGTTTCGTCGAGATGCACGGGAAGCTCAGGCATCTGTCAGACCAGGGGACGATAAGGGGGGTCTCCCCGGAAGAGGCCGACGGCATCGGCAGGGCGCTATCGGAGGCGGCGAGGGGCAGCGGGATCGAGCTGACGTCGTGCTGCTCCCCCCACGACCTATCCAGGCACGGGATACAGCCGAGAGGGTGCATCGGCAGGGAGCTGATGGCGGCG
>WRNL01000072.1 GCA_009776625.1 Methanomassiliicoccaceae archaeon
ACCGCTTCACCGGGTGGCTGTACGACCTCTCCGGCGACGCGTCGCCCGAGACGCTGACGATGGACGCCGCCAAGTCGGCCGGCACGGCATTCGCCCGCGCCGGCGGCGGCGGCGGCACCGGCAGCACCTTCTACATCACCGCGACGGCCGGCACAGGCACAACCGTGTCCCCCTCCGGCGTGGTGGGCGTGACTCAGGGCACGAACCAGACCTTCGTGTTCGCGGCATCGGACGGCTATGCCGTGTCCGCCGTGCTGGTGGACGGGAGGCCGCTCCCGCAGGACGATCTCGACAGGGGCTACTACACCTTCAGGAACGTGGGCATGAACCACTCCATCGAGGTGAGGGGAGCCGTCTCCAACATCACGCTGGAGGTCCGCGTGACCGGAGGGTCCGGGCATGCCGACTACAGCGCGACGGGGAGGGCGCCCGGCACGTACACCGTGCCGATAACCCTGTCTGACCACTCCTTCGTCACCCTGACGGCGTTCGCCGACGACGGCTACCGCTTCAAGGAGTGGAGGGCAGACGGCGTGGGGTACACAACCGAGTCCGTGTCCTTCAGCGACATCAGGGAGTCCCTGCGCGTGGACCTCGTCTTCGAGAAGGACTCGTCCTCCTCGTTCGGCGACCTTTTGCTGTGGATAGCGGCGGCGATAGCCCTGCTGGCCGTGGCTGGCCTCCTGATATGGTTCCTCTTCTTCTACAGGAGGTCCTACGACGTCATCAAGGTCCAGTCATCCGCCAACATAATCGGCAAGGACAGGGTCCGCAGGAGGACGGCGTACGAGTTCACCGTCGACGGCTCCGGCAATGTCTCGTACCGCGTCGGCGAGGACGGGGAGTGGAAGCCCCTGTCAGCCGGCGAGGACGGCGGCTACACCGTACCGAGGGGCGACGTGACGGACACCCTGACGATAGAGGTGCGCTGAGCAGGCAAACCCCTTATCTTTTTTTCCAAACCAAAAAGGGGCGTATGCCCCAATCTTTTTCTTCCCCTTGTTTTGTGTCGTTTCACCTGTCCGTATGCGCAACATGAAACTGGATCCGGGCTTACAGCGTGTGAATACTCCATGTCCGTTTAGGGTCAAGACCATATGCCTGCTGGGCGACTGTAATGTGGGAGAGGATTCAGCCAGAGCCAGTTTTGCCACGTACCCAAGATGACCCAAATGGTTTAAGTATCATAGAAACAACAGGATATGGAGCATCGTGGAGGACACAGATTGGGGTATACCGGTCGGTACCACGCATCTTCTCTCATATTTTTTATAGCGTTGTTATGCCAGAGCGGCGAGGTTCCTCTGCCAGCGGATGATCGGGGGATCATGCCCAAGCATCAAACCCAAGGCGTGATGGCGATATGCGTCAACAGACACGGCCGACGCTCATCACTGTACGGGCAAAAAAATGAAAGGAAGGGGCTTGCGCCCCGTTTAATCGTTCGCCTTCGTGACCTTCTCCATCAGCCCCTGGGAGTCCTTGATCTCCGAGTCCGACATCTGGAGCTTGTTCTGCAGCTGGTACTCCGCGTGTATGCTCATGCAGTCCACGTGGGAGACCAGTATGCCCTCGTCCGTCGCGACGAACTTGACGGTTATGGGGGTGTTCCTGGTCACGCCCTCGGGGAGGTCCATCTCGAACTCGCCCACGCTGTACCCGTCGATGACCTCTATCCTCTTCCCCCCGTCGTTGTTGACGGCGGAGTTCTCGTAGATCTCCACCTTTATGGAGGTCTGGCCGTCCTCGATGGGGAAGTAGGTCCTCGTGTTGACGATCGGGAGCTTCTCGTTCCTGAAGATGATGTTGGACACCATCTCCTTGTCGTCGTACATCGCCTTGATCCCGAAGGACTTGCTCAGGACGTTGTGGACGGTGATCTCGCCCTCCTGGGGGACGTACTCCTGGCCGGAGGCGACCGCCGCGGCGAACTCCTCAGCGCCGGCCCAGTTGTGGGCGCTGGCGAATATGGCCGCCCCCTTGGCTATGGACTGGTCCGGGTCGAACACCCTGACGTTGGCGTCGGGGTACTTCTGGGATATCCCGTTCTTCACCTGGGGCATCCTCGACGACCCGCCGACGAGTATGACGTCGTCTATGTCGGATATGCTGAAGCCCTTCGACGCCAGCCCCCTCTCGATTATGTCGAGGGTGGTCTGCATGAGGGGCGCGGTGGCGGCCTCGAACTCCGCCCTTGTTATGGTGTAGACTGCCTTCTTCCCGCCCACGGTGAGCGTGCCCTTGGTGGACTCGGCGGTGGACAGCCTCTTCTTGATGGTCTCGGAGTCGAGGATCAGCGACTGCTTCACGTCGTCGTCGTCCTCCAGCTCGGCCTCCCCGATGTCGTTCTCCTCGCACACCTTCTGCTTGATGATCTTGGTCAGAGCCTGGTCCCAGTCCTTGCCGCCGAGCAGCCTCTCGCCGTCGGTCGCCACCGCTGTGAACGCGCTCCCCTCGATGTCGAGGATGGTCACGTCGAACGTCCCGCCGCCGAGGTCGTAGACCATCACCCTCTTCCTACCCTCGCCGCCGGCGCCGAACCCGAAGGATATCGCCGCCGCCGTGGGCTCGTTGATTATGGTCACGTCCTCGAGGCCCGCCACCTTCCCTGCGGTCTTCGTGGCGTCCCTCTCGGTCTGGCCGAAGTACGCCGGGCAGGTTATCACCGCCTTCCTGACCTCCACGCCGTGGTTGTCGTTGAAGTCGTTGATCATCTTCCTTAGTATGGCCGCCGACAGCGTTATGGGGGTGTACCTGTCCCCGTCCACGTCGACCTCGTAGTCGGTGCCTATCTGCCTCTTGATGGCGGTGACCACCCTCTCGAGGGGGTACATTATCGCCATGTCCTTCGCAGGGGACCCGACGATTATCTCGCCGTTCTCGTTGAACAGGATGACCGACGGCGTCGTGTCCTCCTGCTCGAAGTTCTTCTCGACGACGGGGTCGCCCTCGTCGTCTATGAACGCCAGGCACGAGTAGGTCGTGCCCAGGTCAATCCCGATCATATATTCGTTGCTCATTTCTCCTCATCTCCTTCTGTCATCCTGTTCTCAGAATACCTGTATATCTTCACCTTCTCCTTTAAGAGGACGCGCCCCTGGTACACGTACCCGTCGGACACCCTCTCCGCTATCGTGCCGTTCATCGACTCGTCGCCGGCTGGCACCACCCCGACGATCCTCTGGTGTATCGTGTTCAGCCTGTCGAACCTGCTCGGCCCGATCTCCACGCCGCAGTCGACGAGGATGTTCTCCATGTCGACCCCGTACGCCTCGAAGGAGCCCAGTATGTCCTTCGGCGAGAAGCTGTCCAGCTTGTCCCTCATCCCGGCGCAGAGCTTGAAGAAGTCTTCCCTCATCAGGGAGAGCTGCTCCAGCATGCCGACGAACTTCCTGTTCGCCAGCTCCGCGTCCCTCTTGTTGACGGCGGCCGAGTACTCCCTCAGCTGCTCCTTGGTGGTTGCGTACCTGTCCATGCCTGCCGCCAGGCCGGCGACCATCGCCCTCAGCTCCGCGACCTCCGCCTCCAGGCGGCCCGTGTCCGCCATGTACGGCGGCGCCTCGTACGCGCCCGCATGCTGCGGGGGGTCGGCGTACGCCTGGGCGTCCGCCGCCTCCGCCACGATGTCCTCTATGAGGACGTCGTCGGGCGCCTCCTCGTCAGGGCGGCCCGCCGCTATCTCGATCTCCACTTCCATGCGCTCGTCCTCCTCTTCCTCCGGTATGTCCCATTCCTCCTCCCCGCCCTCGATGGACCCGGTGACGAGGAAGTTCTTCAGCCTGCCGGTCCTGCTCGGCCTCTTTTTCTCTGTCATCTCATCTTATCCTCCAGGCTCTCGCAGTTGAGGAGCCAAATGAACGGGTCTTCCACGCGCATTGGGGATATACCCCGCGTGAGCACGCTCCCGGTGGGGTTGCTCCCGAGCGCCGACACTGCGAAATACGAATGCTCCTTGAACTCCTTGACGGTCTGCACGAAGGCGGTGGACACCGCCCTGCGCATGTACTCCTCGATCTCCGCGCTTATCTGCTCGAAGTTCGTCCTGTCGTACTTCCCCTTCTCCCTGTCTATGTTGAGGGAAGAGCTCATCCCGAACAGCACGCTGCTCTCCTCGTCGTTCTCGGGGACCTTCATCAGCACGTCCGCCTTCGTGAGCACGACCGCCAGGGGGATGGGGACGGGGTCCCTCATCCTCAGCGAGTTGTTCGTCTTTATTATGTTGGCGATGTCCGAGAGCATGTTCGCCACGTTGACCCCGACGGGGGGCTTGTTGTCCATGCGTATCCTCGTGTTTATGTAGGGGATCTGCAACGGGTCCACCAGGAACACTATCCCCGACGCCCTCGATATGAACGAGTTGAGGTTGAGGCCCATTATCTTCCCCGTGGAGTCGAGGTCCTCCCCCGCAGTGTCGAAGAACGCCAGGGTGTACACCCGCGGCGAGTCGCCCTTGAAGAACTTTAGGTAGTATATCATCGGCTCCCTCGACTCCCTGCTCTCCTCGAACGACACCGTGGGGGCGAGCTTCCTGCCCTCCTCGTATAAGCGTTTGTAGTACATCTCCCTGTACTTCAGGGTGGTGCGGTCGGTGGCGGAGCTCATTATGGCGTTGAACTCCTTGGAGAACGAGTTCTTCAGCTGGTCGATCAGCACCGCTATGTAGTGGCTCTTGCCGACGCCCTTGGGGCCGAGCACAACGAACACCGTGCTCCCCTCCTCCTCCGCCCCCTGCGGTATGGGGTTGTGGCAGCCAGGGCAGAGCCTCTTGTAGACGTGCTTCTTGCACACGTCGCAGGTCCCCGACGAGTCCCGTATGATGTGGTACTTCGTCGTGACCGGGGACGGCCCCCCGGGGTCCTTGCCGAGGAAGACCGAGTTCTCTATGTCGATCTCCTCCTCCATGTTCTTGGACCTGAACTTGCGGGCGCCCTTCTCGTCCAGCTGCCTGATGAACATCTTCGTGCATGCCGGGTTGGTGCACTGGTAGTGGATGTTCTTCAGGTCCACCGAGCCGAAGCAGAAGGGGCATGTGTACGTCGCCGCCGATGGCGCCTGTGGCTGCTCTATTCTCTTTGCCATGGTATCACTTCTCCTTGTACAGCGGGTGTATGAACCTGAACAGGTTGTAGTCCTCCTCGTTGACGAAGAAGAGCCTCGTCTTGCTGACGTCCACCTTGCCCTTCGCCGTGAACACGGTCACGTTCTTGCCCGAGGAGATCGGCACCGGCCGGTTGGACGACCATATGGACTCCCCGTCCCAGATCTTTAGGGGTATCCCCTCCTTCACGGTTATCGCCGCCACCGGCGGGAGCTCCCTCACCCCAGGGTCGGCGTCGATGCTGAGTATGACCTTGGTGTCCGGGCCGGCCGCCCCCTCCGTCCTCATGGAGTACCTCACCTTCGAGTAGGCGCCGGAGTATATGTCCAGGCTCATGCCCCTGGAGGGCATCCTCTCGCCCGAGACGTCGTAGAACGCATACAGGGTTATGACCCTCTTCTTCGAGTTGCCCATGGGGATCCTGACCATCTTGTCCTTGTTGTAGGCCTCCCTGGTGATGGTGATCCTCTCCGCGTCCAGGTCCTCAGGCCCCGAGGCGGGGGACGACTCCTTAATCACTATGGTCGCGGAGTCCGCGTCCGTGGGCCACGTCATGGTCACGCAGCAGTCGGCGCCGCTTATCCTCTTCTCCACGTCCCTGAACGGCTTCAGGTTGGCCACCATGATGTCCTTCCCCCTCACGGCCACCTTGCCCGCCGGGACCATGGGGTATATGTACTGGACCGCCCCGTCCGGGAGGAAGAACCTCATGCCGTTCTCGTAGACCTCCGTGGGCTGTATCTCCTTCATCCAGGCGTTCAGGTCCTCGGTCTTGACCATCCTCCCGAACATGTTGATCTTCTTCGGGGAGGAGTACAGGGCGACCTTCTCCTTGCTCTTCCATTTCGCAGTGTACGAGCCGTCCGCCCGGTTCCACCTGATCTCCATGTCCCTCACGGGCTCCGGGAACTTCGTGGTGGTGAACGAGAACGCCGTGCCCATCGACCTCTCGGTGCGCCCTTTGTTCATGTACTCCGCGACGAACAGGTAGTGGTACTTCACCCCGCCCTTCAGGCCGTAGTCGTCGATGACCGTCCCGCCGTCGTGCATTATCTCCACCTCCTCGCCGGTGCCGGCGGCGGTGGTGCCCTCCTTCCTCCAGATGCGCACCCTGGAGCAGCCCTTCGGCTTCTCGTATATGAGCCTCAGCCCACCCTCGATCGGCTCGATGCTGGCGTTGTCCACCTCCCTGAAGACCATCACCGGGCCGCAGGAGGCGGCCTCCCTGGAGAGGATCCCCCACCTCTTGGAGTATATGGAATAGTAGTTGTCCACCCCCGGGTCCATGGCCTTGTCGAGGTACACGCTGCCGGGTATCTCGGCGATCGGCACGGTGTCGTCCGTGACGGCGGGCAGGGAGTCCTTCCCTCTGAATATGCAGAACGTCATCCCGGTCCTCTCCTCGGGGACGGCGAACTTAATCAGCAC
Organism: Methanomassiliicoccaceae archaeon; assembly: GCA_009776625.1. GTDB lineage: Archaea > Thermoplasmatota > Thermoplasmata > Methanomassiliicoccales > Methanomethylophilaceae > Methanoplasma. The sequence continues at coordinate 6,527 of WRNL01000072.1, forward strand.
CTTCCCCTCCCTCACCTGGGCGGAGGCATCGGCCGGGGACTCCGGCGGGCGCTCCTTCATCTTCGCCCTGGCGATGGGGTGGTCGGGGCAGAGCTCGATGGCGGTGACGTACATCATCATCACGCGGTCCGCGTCCCTCATCTCCGAGGCCTTCTCGCATATGCGGTCCGCCTCCATGATCTTCTGCGACGCCTCCTCGTACCTCCTCTCCATCTCGGGGTTGTTGAGGATCTTGGTGAAGTCCAGCTTCGCGTCGTCCAGGGCGTCCCTGAGCGCGTGGTACCGCCTCTGCCTGTACAGCAGGTCCACCTTGTTCATGAGCCCCGTGTGCTTAGCGGAGAGCGGCTTCAGCTCGGTCTTCATCTCGGGTATGGCGGGGTACGTGGAGTACGCCCTCTCGATCTTCGCTATGCAGCCGGCCGCCTCGTCTATCATCCCGTATGACAGGGCTATCCTGAACTTCTTCTCCAGCTCCTTCGCCTTCAGGAGGCCGTCCTCGAAGTCGAAGCCGCATTTGACGCAGGCCTTGTTGCCGGAGGCCTGCCCGGCCCCGCACTGGGGGCACTTGACCCTCATGCCGCACCCGCAGACCGAGCAGCACATGACCCCCTCGCCGGCCTCGACGAGGGCGCCGCACTTGGGGCAGGTGGAGAGCTTGCTCTCCTTGGACGAGAAGTTGGATATGTACTTCTTCTTGACGCAGTACTCCTCGAGTATGGACAGCGCCATCGCGGGGTCGGCGTTCGTGTTGGCGACGAACCTGCCCAGGAGGTCGTCGATGTAGCCCCTGGTGAACGGCTGCCCGTAGTCCTCGTCCATCGCCTGCTTGGCGGGGCCCAGAGCCCTGGCGCACTTGCCGTACTTCATGAGGGCGGCGAGGTCCTGGTCGGACCCCAGGACGAGCTTTAGGGACCTCAGCGACTGTATGTAGGAGTCCTGGTTGGGGAGCACCTCCTGCCTGACGCTGTTCACCCTCTTCTCGCAGGAGTCGAAGGACGACCTGATCTGGGCGAGGGCGCTCCCCTCGTCGAGGGGGTTGATGTTGATCTCGAGGTCGGGGTTCCTGATGAGGTCGTTCAGGAGGTCCATGGGCGTGAAGGCGTGCACCTCCTGCAGCCCCTTGAAAGCCGACATCACCTTGTCGCTCACCACCTGGGGGACGGACGTCCTCCTGATGCCCGCGAGGCCGATGAGGTCGTCCTTTCCCACGCCCTCCCACTGGAGCTTCTTGACGAGGGCCTCCGCCGTGCCGGGGAGCAGGACGCGGCTCCCGTCGCGGAGGACGATCGAGTCCCTGCCGAGCCTCGACGCCTTCGCCTTGAGCTGCTTCCTCCCCTCGTCGAACTC
>WRNL01000073.1 GCA_009776625.1 Methanomassiliicoccaceae archaeon
GTCGCATGGTATGGAGGCCATGGGCGCGCCGTACTCGTCGTCGATGGTCCAGCCGTCGAAGGCCCCGCTCCCGAACCCGTCCATGAGCAGCCCCACGGCCGCGTCGGCGTCCGCGCCGCCCAGGGAGGGCGCGCCGTCCCCCTCCGGGCGTATGCGGAACATGACGAAGTTCTCGGGGTTGTGCCCGTCGTCGGGCTCCGTCACGCCGTCGAAGAAGCACAGCGTGTTCCCGTCCCTGCCTATCCTGGATATGTTCTGGTGGACGATCTCGCCCTCCCCCCGCTTGCCGTGGTAGAGCACGTTAGTCCCCATCTCCCCCCGCATCGCGGTGAACACCGCCACGCCCTCGGCGCATGGCACCCTTATCTGCGCCTGGCCCTCGTGGTTGACCGCCCACCCGGTCGGGACGAACGAGGCCCTGTTGTAGTCGACCCCCGGCTCGGCGAGCTCCCCCGTCTCGAAGCCCTCCAGGAGCTCCCGCACCTGCACCGGCGCCCAGTCCTCCTCCTCCGCCTCGGGGGGCGCGGCGCCCGCTTTCCGGATGTCCACCTCGGCCTCGGTGTCCCCGTCGGCCGTGCTCGGTATGTGATCGAACTTGACGGGGGGCCTGGGGGCGGCCATCACGGCCATCCCGCCATCGGTCGTGGCCGGCGGCGCGCCCTCGGGTATGATCGCCCTGAGGATGGCGGCGGCCTCCTCCTCCTGCTCCTTGGTGAACACGGGTTCCTGCGGCTCCTGGCCGGAATCGACATCGGCAGAAGCGGGGGCCTGCTCCTTCTCGGGGACGTACATGGTCAGAACCCCGTCGTCGGAAAGCTCCACCGACACGCCCTCGGGCATGCCCTCCTGTAGTTTGGCGACGAACTCCTCGCGGCTGAACTCATCCTCCGCGGCGGCCGGGGGCCGCTCCTCCTCGGGCGCCTGTTTCGGCTTGCCCCTGATCTCGAACCCGCACTTGCGGCAGAACCTCTCCTTCTCCGCGTTGACGGGCGAACCGCACATGATGCAGAACCTTATCGTGTCCATGGCGGCCCATGCTTTTTTCAACGTTTATAGATTTACCATGGCCCCCTGACAAAACCGCATATGGGGGTGTTGTGAATGCCACATTGCCGTCGGGAGCGACATGTTTCTGGTTGTCTGCGCCGAATAAAGCGAATGCTACGCCGAGTCTATGGATCCCGAGACAGGGAGGCATAGGGCGATCAATGCCAAAGGGGATCCTCGTAGAGTGTACGACCCCAGACAACGTCGTCGCGCACGAGTCCGGGCATGCCGCGCTGTACTCGCTCATACTGAACGACGAGAGCCTGGACTGGAATTACCTCCTCTATGACGAGAGGGAGGTGGACAGGCTCCATGACGCCTATGCCGCCGCCATCGTGAACAGCATCATAATGAAGGACCCGGCGATGATCGAGATGTACAATGCCGACCCCTGGATGTACGCTGCCAAGAAGGTAGGGTTCATCCAGGGCAGCATATCAAAATACGCCGGGCGTAGAGACGGTGAGACCGTCTCGGAGTGGTTCAACGACGTGTCCGCCAATGGGGAGAACGCCGACGACTTTAGCGAGGAAATACATAAACTCTAACTATGGAATGTAGGGTATAATTTTTTGAATTTCGACGTCCTTTCCCGATCGATCTTTATGCTGGCTTATGCGGACTTCGGCACAGATACATTTAAATAGTTATACCCCATTGGGTATATCATGGGATGCGAACCGGATCGGTGGGCGAAGGACTGGCTTGAGAAAAAGAGAAAGAACGGCGAGACCGGCCTTACCGTGGAGAAAAGAGGCGGCGTGCATTATCTTAAGTGGGCGACCACGGTGTGGGACGCCGACGCCGGGAAGAGGCGCAAGGTCTCCGAGTACAGGGGGGTGCTGAACCCCGACGGCACGGTCACCGAGCCGAGGCCCAGGAGGGACCGGTTCCCGGACGTGACCGACGTCAGGGAATCAGGCAACGCAAAAGTCCTGGCCATCGGCCTGTCCCCCGTCCTCGACGATCTTAGAGCGTGTTTTCCCAGAGACCATCCCGAGATGATAGAGCTCGCATTCGCCAGATGCCTCGGTAAGGGCGAGCTCAATAAGGCCGGCAGATGCTGGAAGAACCTGGACGACGTCCTGGGACTCCGCCCCAACACCGATCCCTCCTCCCTTGCGGAGACATTGGAGAGGGTGGGCAGGTCCAGGGTCCCTCAGGACATGTTCTTCGACAGGATACGGTCTTCCGACAAAGAGATGGCGGTGGACCTGTCCCTGATATTCTCCGGATCCAAAGGAGCGTTCCTGGTGAAAAAAGGATACAATCCCGCGGCCTCGATCAACACCCAGTTCAACATCCTGATGGCGTGCGGCGTCGGGACCGGGAGGCCGCAGTACATCAAGGCGATCGCGGGGAACCTTCGCGAAGGGTCGATAGAGGATATGCTGGATGAGTTCGACATACCGGAAGGGACGATCCTCGTCATGGACGCCGGGCACTGTTCTGACAGGATCATGAACGCCGTGACCCGGCGCAAGCTGGAGTTCATAGTGGCGACCAAGAGGGAATCCAAGGCCTACGACGAGATAAAAGTGGGAGAGAACATGTTCACCTGGAAAAGGAACGCGGTGTTCTGCGGCGTCGGACAGATCGGCGGGAGATATGCTTACAGGTTCGAGAACCTCTCCGTCAGGAACAGCGAGCTGGCCGACGCGGCGATATCGTCGAAGAGAACGGGCAAGCCGATGAAAGAGCCGGAGAAGGCGGGGAATCTCATGCTCTTCTCGTCGCTGAAGATGGAGCCGGAAGAAGCATACCGGCTGTACAAGCTCCGATGCGCGATCGAGAACTGTTTCGACACCGCGAAGAACGTCCTCTCGGCGGACCGGACGTATATGGGGTCAGACGAGAAGATCTCGGGCCATTGTTTCATAACGTTCCTTTCCCTTTGTATCAGGTTCGAGATAAGCGCCGCGATAGAAAGGGCGGGGCTGAGTTCCCAATACACCGTCGAGGACGTCCTGGACATATATGCGACCATGAAAAGGACGACGGCGGGAGGGAGGGATCTGACGCAGACCGTAGGAAAGGACGTGAGGGAACTGGATTACAGGTTGGGGTTCTTCCTCTATTCGGACAAGGACTCGCCGCCGAGGATAAGGTCCGCGCCGGACGGCGCCGGCATGCCAAGGAAAGGAGGTCGCCCGCCTAAGGTGAGGCCGGAAGAGGATATCGTGAAGATCCCCAAGAAAAGAGGGCGGCCGCCGAAGGCGTCAGGGCCTCAGCCCTGACTTATACCCCAATTTCCATAGTTAGAGATAAATTACTCAATGCCCTATTGGGAATGCGATGATAACAATACACTCAAAGGGGTTCTGGGAATCGGTGATAAACGGGGCCGACATAATGCGCGAGCCGGAGCTGTACCCCCCGGAGGTCGTAGAGGCATTCAAGCGGTTCGAGGCGCACTGGCTGGCGCGTGCGAACGGCAGGGCCCCCGTAGAGCCGCCGGACGAGTTCGGCATCGAAGGTTACATCGTGGGCGCACATGGCGTGGTGGGGGTGCATCCCAGCGCGTCCGACGAGGTGAAGGGGGAGTGGATGGCCCATTGGACGTGGAGGAAGGAACACCCCCACGGGGGCGGTTGCTGATTCCGTCCTCCCTCGGACATTCACCCCGTCCTTTCCAAGCACGCACGGGGATAAAGGACATAGGTTTGGCAATAGCACAGGGAGAAGAAATACTACATAACGAGCCGAGTCTCTGAAAACGGAGCAAAGAATAACTTTGAAACGACCGTCGAATCGTTCAGCCACGTGCGTAATCTCAGCAAAAAAGGCGCCCCTGTTCTGCATCCGGCTGTTCAAGCGCACGCCGGCATCATCCCGGCATTAACAGGATAATTATATTATCCAAAGGATTATATCATTATCCATGTGGGAGCCGTCGCTCGATCTAAGGAAGGCACTCGTCCATGCGCACGATGTGATAGACGACCCTGAAGGTTATCCTCCAGAGTTCGTAAAAGCACTCATGGAAATCGCCGAGACGGGTAGCGACGCGCTATGGGACGAGAGCCAACGCTACCGTTTCGAGGGGTACATCCTAATGCATTATGGTGTGGTGGGCATCCGCCCTGACAGCAAGCCGGATGTCCGCAAGGAGTGGATGAGATACTGGAAGTTGCAGAGAGACCGCCCCATGACCTACATGTGAGGTTTCATCATCTGTAATTGTCCTCCCTCGGACATCCCCCTCCGTCCTTTCCAAGCACGCACTGGGATAAAGGACATAGACCTGACGAATGAATATCATCTGAAATGCTGCATAACGAGCCAGGTTTCCCGTCACGGAGCGAGGAACTACTTTGAAACGACCGCCGAATAGTTCAGCCTCGTGCGTAATCTCGGCAAAAGAGCGCTCCTGCTCTGCATCCGGCTGTTCAAGCGCAAGCTGGCGCTGTTCCAGCATTGACAGGATGATTATATAATCCTAAAGATTATACCATTATCTATGTGGATTCCATCACCCGAGTTACAAAGGGCGCTCATCCATGGGTACAGAGTAATTGAGGACCCTAAAGGCCACCCTGCGGAGTTCGTGGAGGCGCTTAGGGAGATTGCCGATGACGATTCGTTCATAGAACATGAAATGCGTTATCGGTTCGACGGGTACATCCTAATGCGCCGTGGAGTAGTTGGAATCCGCCCCGACAGCAAGCCAGAGGTACGTGAGGAATGGATGAGGCACTGGCAGAGGCTGAAGGACAACCCGCTCATCCTAATCTGACATCCGCCCCTGATTCGTTTATGATTAATGTCAATCCGCCCTTTATCATAAAAAAAACTCGTAGTGGCATGTGGAAAAATCGTTATATGCCGCCTATGGGCGTGTAGTGCCGGAAGTGAGCTTAACGACCCTGAAAAAAGCGGGGGTGTGCCCCCTGGGTGGTATAGGATTGTGTAAAAAGTACCCCATCACAAAGGCGGCCTGGGGGGCATCTCGATAGTGACGCCGGGGTAGTTGTGGTCGAATATGATCTTCCTCGCCCACCAGAGCTTCTTGGCCTTCACCTTCCGGTCGGACCCCTCCTTCGGGGCGGGCGCGTCGAAGTCGAACCCTAGGAGCAGGATGTCCTTCGCGCCGAAATGCCTCGCGATGCACACGGCGCGGTCCCCGTCGGTGAACCCGCCGTAGTTGGAGACCATGTTGTCCGGCCTGGCGTGTGTGGTCAGGACGACGGGGCCGAGGAAGCTCTGCGCATGCCTTTGGACCAGGTCGGTGTTGTCGCCGTGGGCGAGCATGAACGTGACCGCCCCCGCCTTGCTGGCCTCTATCTGGGGCCTGATCTCGCCGTCGAGGTCGGTGACGACGATGTCGGGCGCGACCCCCAGCTCGAGCAGCGTGGCGACCGCCGAGCCGGACGCTATGAGCGTGCCCCTCGGGGGGCGCCGCTTGATGTCGTCCTCCAGGCAGCCGGCCGCGCCGAACACGGTGGCCTTCCTGTGCACGGTGACGTCGTCGTCGGACACGAGGCAGGAGTTCATCATTAGAGCCTTCAGCATCCGCGCCGCCGCCTCGTCGGAAGACGCGTCGTAGCCGAGGTCCTCGAGGATCTCGCTGTAGATCGGCTCCCAGTCCTCAGGCAGCATCCGCATCAGCGTCCTTGGCGCCCGCCGCCCCCCTGATGGCGTCCCTCATGCGGCGCTGCAGCAGCGCGGACATCAGGGCGAGGAACACGCCGCCAACGAGCTCCATGGCGAACACGGCGTTGTTCTTCAGCCCGGTGTCGAAGTATGCGAGGACGACGTCCAGCGAGCCGGTGGCTATCAGGCCTATCGCGACGATGTTCATGCTCATGACGATGAAGCTCATCTTGACCTTCTTGGTCGACAGGTACTTGTCGAACATGTCGCCGATCTGGTAGACGAGGAGCGCGAATATGACGGGCCAGAGGGCGTTCGAGGCGAACCACAGGGAGCCGAGGAGGAACGAGGGGATGTACACCTCGCTGAGGGAGAGGTACCCGGCGACCACGCCCACCATCACGAGGAGTATGGAGATCAGCACGAAGACGACGGTCACGCTGCCGCTCCTTATCCTGGCGGTCCATTTGACCCTCCAGACGGATATCCATTCCGGCATGTTGTACCCGTAGAGCAGTATGATCACGCCGATGAGGAACCCGACCAGCGGGGACGTGATGTTCCAAGGGGCGGAGCCGTCGGCCAGGCTGGACGCCACCGGCAGCAGCAGGATCAGGACGATCACCCACCCTATCGGCGCGAGGAACCTCTTCCTCTTGCTGGGGTCCTCGATTATCTTGGACAGTATGTACACCGTCCCCTCCAGCCCCGGGGCCTGCTTCACATAGACCTTCTTGACGGAGTCGATGGGGATCCTCGAGGATATTATGGGGTAGACGTACTCGTCCTCCGCGCCGTCCCCCACGAGTATGACCCTGTCGGGGGACACCCGCCTGAGCACCTCCTCCAGCTCGTCCACGATGGCGGCGTCCGACCGGTGGCCCACCTTCTCGTTCCCCCCGATGAGGGCGACCTCCACCTCCGTGCTGCCCTCGCCCTTGATCTCCTTGTATATGCTGATGGCGGCGTAGAGGGCGTTGACGTCGGAGTCCTCCGGGTCGGCTATCCCGAGCCTGGTCGCGGCGACGGAGCACTCCTCCGCCCCCACGACGGGCGTCACGACGCCGCCCTTGACGCCGAAGTCGTCATCCCGGTCCACTACGAGGACCAATGTCTTCTTCATCGGAACCTAATGTCCTCATTGATATAAGAGGATGATGTGCGGGCCCGGCGCGGGCGGCATGGGAAACGTTTTCTATCTGCTAAGACATGGCACGGGGCATGAGAGTCAAATGGCACGGTCATTCATGTTTCGAGTTCATCTCCCAGGGGGTGTCCGTGATAGTGGACCCCCACGACGGGAAATCCATAGGGATCAAGCCCCCGGTGTCGAAGGCCGGGATAGTCCTGATATCGCACGACCATTTCGACCATAACGCCCAGAGGGCGGTGAAGGGCGAGCACGCCGTGCTCGCGGCGGAGACAGGGACGAAGGAGGTGGGCGGGCTGACCGTGGAGTGCCTCCCCTCGTTCCACGACGACAAGGGCGGGGCGCTCAGGGGCGCGAACACGATACACAAGTTCGCCATGGAGGGCATAACCGTTTGCCACTGCGGCGACCTGGGGGACGTCCCCTCGGACGAGGTGGTCGGGGCCATGAGGGGGGTGGACATACTCTTCGTCCCCACCGGCGAGGTCTACACCCTCCCGATACCGAGGCTGAGGGAGCTGATAGCGGCGGTCGACCCCAAGGTGGTGGTCCCCATGCACTACAGGGTCGGCGGCCTCACGATCCCGCTCAAAACGCTCGACGACTTCCTCGAGGGCGTCCCCGAGGACACGATAGTCCACGTGGGGAACGAGGTCGAGCTGTCCTCGGACGACATACAGGAGTTCTCAGGGGTCTGGGTCTTCGACCGGTGATCAGTAGAGGGCCAGGCCGTCCTCGATCCTGCCCATCTCGACAGGCGTGGTCTCGTCGCCGACGAGCGCGCCCTTGGAGTTGCATAGCATCCCGGCGCCGACCTGCGGGGAGCCGTGGTTGACGGAGGCCTTCCTCGCCTCCACGCCGAGGACGTCCCTCAGGAGGGCCATGTCCTCCTCGGTGGCGCCGGCGCAGCACACGCACCCCTTGTTCGTCGCCGCGCACACGGACCCCACGACGCCGCACCCGGCGATGGCGGACCTGACGACCTCCACGCCCAGGGCGTCGGCGACCCTCCTCGCGGCGGG
>WRNL01000074.1 GCA_009776625.1 Methanomassiliicoccaceae archaeon
CATAGGGGAGCCTCTCCCCACGGCCCCGGCGGCGGGCCATAAACCGCTTACCCCACGCGGGAAGGGGCTGTCTGCGGACAGCATAAAGGAGACACGAAATGACGGAATTCGAGAAAGAGAGAAGGGCCCTGCGCGACGCGGTCATCGCATACAAGGTTCCAGGCATCGCAGAGGCGGTGGAGGGCGCGAGGAAAGCGGGGCTCTCCGCGGGTGAGATCATCGACGCAATGGGGGAGGGCATGACCGAGGTGGGCATACTCTTCGAGAGGGGGAAGCTGTTCCTGCCCCATGTCCTGAGCGCCGCACAGGGGATGAAGGGCGCCATGGAGACGCTGGGGCCGGAGCTCCTCGAGAGCGGCGACGCCAGCACCAGGAGGGCGTCGGTCGTCATGGGGACTGTGGAGGGGGACGTCCACGACATAGGGAAGTCCATATGCTCCACGATGCTCCAGTGCGCGGGCTTCGACGTCCACGACCTGGGGCGGGACGTGGCCAAGTCCGCGTTCATGGGCGAGATCAGGGGCGGATGCACGATGTGCGGGATGTCCGCCCTGATGACCACGACCATGACCGTCCAGAGGGACGTGATCGAGCTGCTGAAAGCGGACGGGATCCGCGACAAGGTGATCGTGATGGTCGGCGGCGCGCCCGTCACCCAGGCCTACGCCGACAAGATCGGCGCGGACATCTACGGGGAGACGGCCAGCGAGACGACCGGCAAGGCCAAGGCCATCGGGAGGTGAGGCGATGACGAGACACATGGTGAACATGGGCGACGGGAGCAGGGTGTTCATGTCGAGGGAGCAGGTGATGGACGACATCCGGGCGGGCGTCGCGGACGCGGCGGACTGCACCGGGGTCCCCGACCTGAGCGCGGACGAGATGGACTTCATCTGCGAGATAATGTGCGACAGCAACAGGGTCGTCGGGGTGGAGCCCGGCAACGAAGTGGTGATGACGGAGGACTTCGGGGGGAACAGGTTCGGCATCGACAGCGGGACGTGCGGCAACGGGATAGAGCTGGGGAGGAGGGAGAGCTCCCTAATCTTCGAGAAGGCGTGGTCCATGGACACCTTCGAGCTGGGGCACACCGACTACAGCATCAAGGCGGTCAAGCCGATCATCGCGCACGAGATGCAGACGATGGAGCAGATGCAGATGCTGATGACCGTCCCCCTCCTGTACGGGACGATGCCCAACATGGGCCTGTACTACATACCGGACGGGCCCTACGGCAACCCGGCGGACCTGATGAGGGAGTTCAAGATAGAGGAGGCGATGGCCGCGGCGGAGGCGGCGGCCGACCACCTGGCCAGGGACATAAGGTTCGTCTCTGTTAAGATGCAGGAGGCGGGGTCGGACGGGTTCGACTTCGACACCACCGCGTCCGCCGGCGACGCCGACTTCGTCGGCACGCTGAGGGGCGTCGCGGAGCTGAGGAGGGAGCGCCCCGAGGCCAACATCATGATGGGCATGGCGGGGGAGAACATCCTAGGCATACACGGGGCGATCGAGTACGACGGGAAGGCCGTCGCGGGGATGTACCCCCACGAGCAGGTCAAGCTGGCGGAGAAGGTGGGCGTGAACGTGTTCGGGCCGGTGGTCAACACCAACACCGGCAGGAGCACGGCATGGAACGTCGCGCGCGCAGTATCCATAACCAAGGAGTGCGTCAAGAAATCGAGCATACCGATACACCCCAACATGGGGATGGGCGTCGGCGGTATCCCCATGAGCGAGACCCCGCCGGTCGAGGCGGCGACGAGGGCCAGCAAGGCGATGATCGAGGTCGCCAAGGCGGACGGCATATAGATCGGGGCGGGGGACCCCGCGGGAATATACCTGTCGCACATAGCCGCCTCCGGGATGGGGGGGATGAGGACAGCCGGCGACCTCGTCGCCAGGATGCAGCTCTCAAAGGACATGAGGCTGGGCGAGGCCAAGGAGTACGTCGCGAAGAAGCTCGGCGTGACCCCCTACGACCTCTCCGACGTCTACATGATGAGGGAGGTCAGGGAGCAGCTCGACATCGGCGTGGTGACGGCGCTCCCCAACGCGTCGAGGGGCATCCAGTCCAAGTTCAAGATCGAGGACCTCCTCGGCATAAGGATCAACTGTTGCGATAACTACCGCGACAGGATGAAGAGGTGAGCAAAGCGGGCGAAAGCCCGCCTTTTTTTAACGAGGGCGGAACATGTCAGAGGGCACAAGCGCAGGCGGGGGCGGGCTGGTACGCTCGATAACGTGGAAGCAGGGCACGCTGATAGTGATGGGCATACCGGTGCTGATACTGCCGTCGCTGTACGACGTCTCGGGCATACTGTGGGCGTTCAGCATCGTCGCCTGGACGGCATCGGTCGCCCAGGGCTTCGTGCAGAACATCGCATTCGGCGAGCTGGTGACGACGTTCCCCGACACCGAGGGGATACCGGGTGCCACGAGCAGGGCGCTGACCCCGCAGGGCGCGGGCAGGTACAACCACAGGAAGTTCATCGCCGCCTTCGGGGCATGGGGGTACTGGTTCGCATGGACCCCCGCGCCGGCGATATTCTCCATCCTGATGGCGGACTACCTCTCGAGCTACTTCGGCTTCTTCGAGGGGGTGAACTTCACACTCCTCTCAGTCGTGATCGGGGCGCTGGTGATAGGGGGCTTCGCGCTCCTGAACATGCGCGGGCTGTCCGGGGGGGCCAGGGCGGGGCTGGTGCTCGCCATACTCTCGATAGTCCCGATGACGGCCGTGCTCGCCCTCACCTTCCTGACCGGGGACTTCCACGTCTCCAACATATCGGAGGGGTGGCTGCCGCCCGGCTGGGACTGGGGCCCCATGGACCTCGTCATGCTGTTCGGCTGCATGGGCCTGTTGCAGTGGAGCGCATGCGCCTGGGAGGGCGTGGTCATCTACGGGCCGGAGTACAAGGAGCCCAGCAGGGACGTCCCGAAGTCCCTGCTCGCCTGCGGCATGATATGCCTCGCGCTGTACTTCTTCATGTCGACCGCCGTATTCGGCTCGCTGGGCGTGGACGGCGTGGAGGACGCGGGGACCGCGACGCTCGTGCCCATAGCCGTGATGGTGTTCGGGGAGGTCGGCGCGTCGGTGGCGGTGCTGCTGCTCGTCGCCGGGATGCTCCTGATAATCCAGACGGGGTTCCTGGGCGGCAGCAGGAGCCTGTACGCCCTGGCGAGGGCGGGGAACATGCCGAAGGTGTTCACGAGGACCAGCAGGAACGGTGCGCCCGTGTGGTGCCTGCTGTTCGCGTTCACCGTGAACATGGCCCTGATATTCGTCGGCACGCCCGTGGCGATACTGGCGGGCTCGGGCATGGGGTACTGCATAGGCATATCCGTCGCGCTCGCGGCGTACTATGTGACGAAGACGAGCCCGAGGTTCAGGGACCTGCCGAGGGGGTGGTACGCCCCGAGGGGCTGGAAGTACGTCGCCCTGGCGGTGATATTCCTCCAGCTGTTCGTCCTGCTCCCCTGCCTGGGGTACTGGAACTACACCACCTACGGGCTGTTCCCGACGGCGCTGGGCCTGTTCATCATCCTGGTCTACGTTCCGGTGTGGTTCATCGTGCAGAGGCGAGAGGGGAAGGACAGCCTGGAAACAGTTGCTGAATGAGACCCATCCGCCCCCCAATAGCCGCTTGATGCCTTTTATAAAGATGCAATCCTATGCGTCACATCCGCCGCGCCCATACGGAACAGGCCAGACGGCACGGCGGGGCGGCATGGTGGAAGGGAGGAAAGCGATGAGGCAGTTCGAGTACAAGGTGGTGGAGACGAAGGCGAAGGCATGGCTCGCTTTCGGCGGGAAGATCGACGCCGCGGAGGCGGAGATAGAGCTGAACGAGATGGGCAGGCAGGGCTGGGAGCTTGTGGAGACGATGGCGCTAATCGGCTCGGGGAGCACGCGGAGGATCGTGTACCTGTTCAAGCGGGAGATCGTCCTGGAGTATCCCTGAGCGGCTCTTTCGAGAGTCATAGGGGAGCGGTCGGACTCCGAGTTTCCAGAACGATATCCCTGCAAGCCTTGTCGTGTCAGCCCCTGTTGCAAATTAGGCGCAAATTAAAAAATGCGTCATATCGGCAAGAAATGTGCGTAAATAGGGGGTTTCATGCCTGGAATCGGTCGTTTCCCTGGCATTTCCCGTGTTTTTTTCATATCGTTGCAGACCGCGTGAAAATGGCGTGCAAATTGAAAGTCCACCCTTCCGGCAGGGGCTGCGTGCTCAGGGCGGGGGGAGTCAGCCGTCTTTCTGGTCGTTTTCACGATTTCCCATTTGGATGCGAACCACTTGCGAATCAGGCGCAAATCGATCAAGCCCAGAAGGGCACATACCTCATGTAGCGCCCTGCTTTGTCGGAGTTATATGGCTTGATGAGCCCCCTCTTGCCCGTTTCCGATATCAGCCTGGAGATCGCCGATGTCGAGGACTCGTCCAACCCGAACCTGACGCGAAGGGATGCGTTGTTCATCTGCTCGTTGAACACATGCTTCAGGCAGGCATGGACGTAGCAGGCGTACACCCTGTCTTCCGGCGGCATATCCTTGTAAGGCGTGTGGGGGAACAAGACGACCTTCGTGCTCTCCTCGTATCTGACCATCCTCGGGGCGGGGAGCATGTTCTTCTCGCATTCTGATGCCATCTTATCCCACCCTGTGCCGAGCTCCTCGCACACCCTCAGCTTACGCATCAGCGATGCCAGACGTTCGTTCCTGGATCTGGGCGGGCTGTCTATGACCCGTTCTATCTCGACCATAGGCGTACCGGGGTTCGACACCTCCACCCGGTCGCTGAAAACCTCGACCATAGGGCCGGTGCCGGTGATGGAGAAATCCTGGTGGATTAAAGCGTTCGCCACAGCCTCCCTTATCGCAAGCGGGGGGTATGCGGAAACCGTCCTCCTCATCGCCGACTCGATGACCTCCCTCGTTGGTAGCAATGCGTTGATGTACCTTATGGCCTCATCGAAAACAGCGATGTACCCCCCTTCGAACTCGTAATCCCTGATCAGGTCTGTCTTGCCCTTCCCCCCGTACTGCACCACGCGCAACGCCTTACGGGATATTCCGGGGAAGCTAGACATATGCTTCGCAAACAGGATCGCGCCCAGGTTCGTGATGGAGTATCGCCCGTCCTCTTGTTTCCTCATTATGCCCTCTTCTTCGAAATAGTACAGTATCCCCTCCGCCCTTGTGGGGACGGGCTCCTCTTTGACGTCGAAGTAAGTGGCATGGCTCAACAGTTTGAGGGCGTCCTCGGCGGACAGGTTCGATTTAGCGTATATTTCCTCAAAACGCACGCCGTGGAGCCTCTTCCATAGCTTGTCCTTCAGCTCGGGGACGTCGTTCAGGCTCTTCGTGCTGCTGCCCACGCGCACGTACTCGGCCTTCTTGAACGTTACCGGGGAAAAGACCGCGCCCTCTATCTCTAACACCACGAACCGCTTCTGGTCGAAGCTCACTGCGTGGAACTCATACCTGGCATTGTCTGACAGCAGGCGGGTCAGCCAATTCAAGATGTCCTCGTTGCCCTGTTTCGCCGTCCTGTGGTCGAACTCGGTGCCGACCAGGTCACGGTTGTCGCCTATGCCCCAAACGACGTACGCATGGCTCCTCCCCTTCAACGTGGCGCCGTTCGCGAGGGCGCTGATGTTCCTCCCTATGTCTTCAGGATTGTAATTGTTATGTTTAAATTCCAGCCATTCGGACTCTGGGGATTTTATTAACTCCCTTATTAAACGTTCCTTCCCGTCCAAACGACTCCCTCCCTCTGCAAGGAGTATGCTGTTAACAGATAAAAAGGGCTTTCGATTCCCGCGTTAAATACCCTGATAATTTGAGTAGCTGTTATTTGCCCGCGCCGCGACACACAGGATGCCGCAGCACGAGGGTAATGGGTCGCCCCCCGCATTGCCCCATCTGTTCTTTCGTGACAGAGCAATCGGATTTGAGAAGTTCCAGGCGGCTGTCTCGCCATACTCCCAATTCTCGCCTCCCCGAACCCTCGAAAGAGCTCCCGAGATAATCTATAGGCACAGTACCTACAAATAATCAGAGCCCGATTACCAGCGGATGCCATCGGCACGCGACATCCCATCCGACTGGGGCGACATAAAGACAAAAGCGGCACAGTTCGTCATCGACCACAAGGACGACCACAGCGAGGCCGCCCACAAACAGCTGTTCTGGAGGGACTTCTTCGCGATCTTCGATGTGCCGGTGCGGAGGGTCGGCGGATTCGAAGAGGCAGTCAACAAGCTGGACGAGCGCAAGGGCCATGCCGACTATCTGTGGAAGGGGAAGGTCATAATCGAGCACAAATCGCGGGGGAAGGATCTGGACGAGGCTTTCCAACAGGCGATGGACTACACCACGCTCCTGACGAAGAGCGAGATGCCCCGGTACATCCTTGTATCGGACTTCCGGAGGTTTAGGATGAAGGATCTCGAGGATAAGGACACGATAGAGTTCGAGCTAAAGGATCTGGTGGGCAACATAGAGAGGTTCGGGTTCATCGCCGGCTATGAGATCGAGAAACACGAGGCTCAGGACCCCGTGAACATAAAGGCGGCGGAAGAGATGGCTAAACTTCACGATTCCCTGAAAGAGGCGGGGTATGAGGGGCATGACCTCGAGGTGTACCTGGTGAGGCTGGTGTTCTGCCTCTTCGCCGAGAGCACGGGCATATTCGACAACAAGCAGTTCTGGAGCTACCTGCACAGCAAGACTACACATGACGGCGCTAATCTTGCCAATGAGCTGGGGTCGCTTTTCCAAATCCTAGACGCCCCCTTTGACAAAAGAATGAAGAACATCCCGGAGTTGCTAAAGAGGTTCCCTTATATCAACGGGGACCTATTCAAAGAGAGGCTTCCCATCGCGTCCTTCGACAGCAAGATGAGGACGCGTCTGCTCAAATCTTCCGACCTGGACTGGAGCAGGATATCGCCTGCCATATTCGGCTCCCTGTTCCAAGGGGTCAAGAACCCGGAGGAGAGGAGGGAGCTGGGGGCGCATTACACCTCAGAGGAGAACATAATGAAGCTGATCAGGCCGCTGTTCCTCGACGATCTGAGAGAGGAGTTCTCCCAGGTCGCCCGCAACAAAGCGAAGCTCGAGGCGTTCTGGAACAAGCTGGCATCGATTAGGATATTGGATCCCGCATGCGGATGCGGGAACTTCCTCATCGTATCATACCGCGAGCTACGCCTGCTCGAGATGGATGTCATGGCGGCCATATACGGTAAACAGACGACGATGGGGATTGCGTCGAGGATAGACGTAGACCAATTCTACGGCATCGAGATAGAGGACTTCCCGGCAGAGATCGCGAGGACGGCCATGTGGCTGATGGACCATCTGATGAACCTGAAAATGAGGGACGAGTTCGGAATCTATGAACCCCGCATACCCCTGAAAACGCATGCGAACATACTCATAGCCAACTCGCTGAGGACGGACTGGGCGGAGCTGGTCGACCCGAAGGTCCTCATGTACATAATCGGCAACCCCCCATTCGTCGGGTCGAAGTTCCAGGACGAGGAGCAGAGGAAAGACATGGCCTCGTTGTTCCCAAATGGTTCAAAAAACCTTGATTATGTCGCCGCATGGTACATGAAAGCGGCGAAATACATGGCGCAAAACCATAACATAACGGCGGGGTTCGTATCTACGAACTCGATAACCCAAGGCGAACAGGTCGAGCCGCTCTGGAAGC
>WRNL01000075.1 GCA_009776625.1 Methanomassiliicoccaceae archaeon
CCCCCAGGATCCTCTTCCCCCTCCACGTCCTCCCGAAGTCGACCTTGGCGCCGCCGCCCAAGGCGGCGGCCGCCGAGTTGGGCAGCATCGCCGGAATGAACAGCCACAGGCCGTTCAGCATGATCAGGACGACTTCGGTTACACCCATGCGGACCCCATGACGCTGATTGCGGACCCACCGTATAAGCTTTCGGAGGGCGTCGCCGGGGCCCGCATCGGCGCCGCCCCCCGCGGCGGCGATGGCGCAGCCTCCCGGAAAGCACGGCCGCGATGCTGTATGCCAGGGACCCTGGCACATGCCTGTGGCCCCCGGCACAGGTATGGGGGGCTCCATAGCGCAGAGCGCAGGATCTGCGGGCAACGGGGCCGGTTGGGGCGACCGTCAGACTAAGGCATGGGCGGTCGCGCCAGACGACCCCGCCGACGGCCTCCTGCCTCGTCCAACCGTATTGCTCCCGGCCCCGTGCATGAACCGCGGGCGGGTCAGGCCTGCCTCCGTCTCACTGGTCCGCAAGACCTGAGCCGAACGCCCCGATGTGTACCTGTCTGACTGTATAGGATATGTTTTTATCATCGCACCTTTCCTATGGGATGGTACGATAGGTGGGTCACAGATGTCCGAGAAAAAGAAGAACGTCGTCATACGAAACGGTGTTGCAGAGTTTTTGATATTCTCATACCAATCCAACGGGGAAGGGATCGAAGTAAGGGTACAGGACGGCACCGTCTGGCTTTCACAGAAGCAGATCGGGATGCTGTTCGGTTGCTCGCCGGATAACGTGGGGTTGCATCTGAGGAAAATATATGCTGAGGCAGAGCTCGACGAGACAGCAACTACCGAGGATTTCTCGGTAGCTCAGACAGAGGGCGCCCGCAATGTGACCCGTTCCATCGCACATTATAGCCTTGACGCAATCATCGCTGTCGGTTACCGTGTGAGCTCGGAACGCGCCATGGAGTTCAGACGATGGGCCACCGCCGTGTTGCGAGACTATGCCCTGAGGGGCTACGTGCTCGACAAGAAACGCATGGAGAACGGGGCGTTCTTAGACGACGACTACTTCGAGAGGCTGCTGGAGGAGATCAGGGAGATACGCCTCTCGGAGAGGCGGTTCTACCAAAAGGTCACAGACATATACGCCACGTCGCTCGATTATGACAAGGACTCTCCGAGGACGAGGGATTTCTTCGCGAAGGTGCAGAACAAGATGCACTACGCAGTACATGGGAACACCGCCGCAGAGCTGGTCTACGGCAGGGCTGACGCAGGCAAAGAGCACATGGGGCCCACCAGTTTGGACAAGGCCCTTGACGGGCGCATCCTCGAGCCTGATGCGACGGTCGCCGAGAACCACATGGCGGAAAGGGAGCCCGAAAGCCTGGGTATGCTTGTAAACGCCTATCTGGACTTCGCGGAGCGCAGGGCGATGTCCCGGATGCCCATGACGATGGAGGCGTGGGCGGAACATATGGATCCCGCATGAGGGCAGACGGCAACGAGCTGCTGTCCGATGCCGGCAAGATATCGGCCGAGGTCGCGAGGGGGCATGCCCAGGGCGAGTTCGAGAAATACCGGGTGACGCAGGACAGGCTTTTCCGCTCCGACTTCGACAGGTTCGTGGAAGAGAGCAAAGAGGGGGGCACAGAGAAAGGCGAGGGCGAGTGAGCGCCGTCCCGGCACGTGCCGGGGCAACGGGGCATGCGCCCGCCCCCGGCATACGCTGGCACTCTGGTGCAGGTGCGGCCTGCCCATTGGCGGCGCAAGCCGCGGACGCGCCCCCCTGCGCTGCCCGGGCCCGCGGTGCCGATGCCTGGGGCCGGGTCCCTCACCCGACAAAGCCTTTAAATAAGGAATCAACTTAATCGTGGACATATCGGTGAAAGAAATGGGAAGGATAAGGCCCACATACATCAAGAGAGTAGCCATCGAGCTCGTCACGAAGTACCCCCAGGCGTTCAACGGGGACTTCGAGAACAACAAGGAGATGGTGAACAACCTCACGGACGTCTACTCGGTGAAGATGAGGAACAGGATAGCCGGGTACATAACCCGTTACAAATCCCGTCCAGAGATCTGAAGCCGTTCGGCGAAAGCCGTTTTTCCGCGGATCAACCCGCCCGCGTGGGGTAGCCTGGATATCCTGAGAGGTTGCGGACCTCTTGACTCGGATTCGAATTCCGGCGCGGGCACCTCTGTCACTCGTCCTTCCAGACGCGCCTCACGATCTCCACGTCGCCCGGCGGGAGCACCCTGGATATCTCCTCCTCGGGCACCTTGAAGTCCTTCGCCATCTCCCCTGACAGCCTCCCGGCCTTCCCCCTGCCGGGGTTCAGGACGAGGTACCTCTCCGAGCCTTTGAACACGTCCACGGGGCCGCACATGACCTTCCTCGCGCCCTGGTAGGTCACCTCCCCGATCCCCAGCTCCATCCTGAGGTGGTGCTCGTAGTTCCTCTTCCCCCTCACGATGAACGCCCCTCTGGGGACGAACTCCCCCGGGTTCGGCGTCTTGCTCACCTGGTCGGGGTAGGCCCAGAACGCCGCCCCCTCCATGAGCGCGGCCACCCAGGCCTTCGACTGTGCCAGGGCGAAGGCGCAGGCCTCCCTGAGCTCCTCAGGCGTGGCCTCCGAGCCGTCCTTCAGCACCACCGAGGGGGCGCCGTGGACGTCCGCGTGGACGAACACGTCCTTCTCCTTCAGGTGCTTCTTGACGACGTTGTCGTTCGTGTGGGCGTCCCTCCCGGCGATGACGAGCCTCCCGGAGGAGGTTATGAACCATTTGTACCTCTCGAACCAGAACTGCTTCGTCGGCTGGGCCCTGCCCGCCGCGGCCGCCTTGGCCCTGTCTATGCCCTTCTGCCTCTTCTCGAGCTCGGCCCCGCTCTCCCTCAGCGCGGCCTCCGCCCTCCTCGCCTTCTCGGAGATGTCCTTGCCCCTCTGGTATATGTCCGAGGCGTTCGCGTCTATGCCCTTGTTGTAGTCCAGGGCGACCCTGAGGTCGGATATGTTCGCCGTGACGACGCCCTTGGAGGGGTCGATGCCCGTGACGTATGGTATCTTCATCGCCCCCTCGGCGAGCTTCTCCCAGGTGAGCTCCTTCGACTTCTGTGCCAGCACGGCGAGGAGGTCGTTGACCTTCTTGTACTCCATGTATATGGCGTCCGCCCTCCTCCTCAGGTCCTCGGACTCCATCCTGTACTCGTCGACCGTCTCCGACTGCTTCTGCATCCTCTTCCTGAGCCTCTCCACGTCCGGGTCGACGTAAGCCTCCTCCTCCGCCTGCCCGATCTCCTGCATGAGGGCGTCTATCGCCAGGGACATGCTCCCCACCCTCTCCGCCTCGGCGTCGTCGTAAATCCGGAGGCCCACGGGGGCGACGTCCACTATCTCCCCGCCCCTCCTGAAGACGGTGGGCTCGCTGCCCTGCAGCACGTGGCCCACCATCTCCTTGAGCGCGGAGTACATCGCAGCGAGGGAATCGTCGCCCACCCCGGCGGCGGGGGCGCCCTTGTCGACGCCCGCCCTCTTGCAGACCTCCTCCGAGTACTGCCCGCCCAGGTTGACGGACGTCGCCAGGGTCCTCACCGCGTCGGACGCGGAGGAGCGGAACGTCTCCCTGAACTCGTCGAAGGAGGACCCGATGGGGTCGAACCTGCTCTTCGGCATCACATAGTCCTCCCCCGGGCGGGTGGAGCGGTCCCTCCACGTCCTGTGGGTGAGGCAGTTGACTATCTTCCCGTCCAGCACGAGGAGCACGTTCCCGCCCCCGAACATCTCGAACACGAGCCCGTACTCCGCATCGGACTTGAACACCTCGGTGACCGTTATCCTGTCGAAGCCCGCCTGGACGGTCTTCCCTATCCTGGCGTTGGTGATGTGCTTCCTCAGGAACGTCGCGAAGGAGGTCGGCGTCTCCGGCGTCTCCGGCCGCGACGGCGCGAGGTACAGCCACTTCTTGTCCCGGAAGAACAGCTCCCTCTTGCCGTCGCCCTGCACGTTCAGGCGGAAGAGGACGTTCCCCGCCCCCCAGTGGAATATCTTGTCTATGTGCGCCCCCTCCAGCGACGCCATCTCCGAGACGACGGAGCGGACGTCGAAGGAGCTCATCTCCTTCTTCATGTGGCAGGTCATGCAGACGACGGAGATAAAGCTTGTTCGACGGCGGGCGAATCTTTCTGCGTTTCGAACGGCCTTTCGTGGGACAGACATCTTCGATTACAGCTAAAGTGTGTACCCAATTACAGCTAAAGTGTGTACCCAATTACAGCTAAAGTGTGTACCCAATTACAGCTAAAGTGTGTACCCAATTACAGCTAAAGTGTGTAATATTATATATAAATTCAAATAAATTAAAATAGTATTAAGATTTAGCCTTACTATGAAACAAAGATATCTGAGCAGAATAATTGATAAGGAACTAGAGCTGGCTCTGAGGTCATCCGGAGCGGTGCTTATAGAGGGTCCTAAGTGGTGCGGGAAGACCCGTACTGCTGAGAAACATGCCGCCAGTGCGCTCTATCTGCATGATGTCAAAAACAGGAAACAATATTTGAAAACCCTCGACATAGACCCATCGATCCTGCTGGAGGGGAAGTCCCCTAGGCTGATCGATGAGTGGCAGACTGCGCCCATCCTCTGGGACGGTGTCCGTTTCGAGGTGGACCGCCGGGGCGGGGTCGGGCATTTCATACTGACTGGCTCCGCCGTGCCAGCGGCCGATGCGACGATGCACACTGGGACGGGACGAATCGCCCGGCTGCTCATGAGGCCGATGTCGCTTTTCGAATCGCTGGAGTCCAGCGGCGAGGTCTCATTGGGGGCGCTTTTCAACGGAGAAGGCGCCAGGGGCGTTTCCCCCCTCAGCCTGGAGGACATAGCTTTCGCGCTGGCCAGGGGCGGGTGGCCGGCATCAGTCGGAACAGAGAGGAGCCTCGCCCTGCGTCATGCATACGACTATGTGGAGGGCGTGAAGCACAGTGACATGTCGCGCGTGGACGGTGTGAGGAGGGACCCTGCCAAGGTGGAGAGGCTGATGCGGTCGATAGCGCGGAACACCTCCACCACCGCCAAGGTCGAGACGATCCTGAGCGATGTCGCCGGCGGCGAACCCGGCGACATCAACTCTAACAAGACGGTCTATTCGTACATGGAGGCGCTGGAGCGCATATTCGTCATAGAGGACCTGCCCGCATGGAGTCCCAACATGCGTTCCGGGACTCCCCTGAAACAAGCCCCGAAACGCCATTTCTCCGACCCATCGATATCGGCCGCCCTCCTGGAGGCCTCCCCCGAGAGCCTGATGAGGGACCTCAACACATTCGGCCTGCTGTTCGAGTCCCTCTGCGTCCGCGACCTCAGGGTCTATGCGCATGCGCTGCACGGCAGGGTGTCCCACTACCGGGACAAGAACGGCCTGGAGGCGGATGCCGTCATAAGCCTCAGGGACGGGCGGTGGGCCGCCGTGGAGGTGAAGATGGGCGCCAACGGGATAGAGGAGGGCATAAGGAACCTGAAGAAGCTGAGGGACAAGGTCGACACCGACAGGATGGGGGAGCCGTCCTTCATGGCGGTGGTGACCGCGTCCCCCTATGCGTACACCGCCGAGGACGGCGTGCATGTGGTGCCGATCGGGTGCCTGAGGGAGTGAACGCCCCCGCCCAGGGCGCCCGGCGGGCGCCTCTGCGGGCGTAGCAACGTTTAAAACTGCAAACACAATAAGAGGACATGGTTCCCAAGGGCAGGATCGACGAGATCCTGGACGGATACGATGCGGGCGGCATGACGATAGCCACGTTGTGCTCGCATTCCTCGCTCCAGATATTCCACGGGGCCCGCAAGATGGGCTTCAAGACGCTCGGCCTCACCACCAAGGACAACACGAAGTACTACGACGCGTTCCCCCTGGCGAGGCCCGACGAGATAATACGCTACGCAGACTTCGACGAGATGGCGGAGAGGAAGGACGAGCTCATCGACAAAAGCACGGTGATCATCCCCCACGGCTCCTTCGTGGAGTACATGGGGGTCCAGAAGTTCGAGGAGTACGCGGTCCCCTCCTACGGCAACAGGGCGGTCCTGCAGTGGGAGTCCAACAGGGAGAGGCAGAGGAGCTGGCTGACGTCGGCCGGCATCCCCATGCCGAGGCTCATAACCGACGCCAGGGAGATCAACGAGGCGGTCATGGTCAAGTACCACGGGGCCAAGGGCGGCCGCGGGTTCTTCATAGCCAAGGACTACCCCGACTTCAAGATGTCCATCGACAACTCCCAGCCTTACACCATACAGGAGTACTGCATCGGGACCAGGTACTACCTCCATTTCTTCTACGACCCCCTGAAGAAGGACGGCTACACCTGCCGGCAGGGCGGCACTCTGGAGCTCCTATCCATAGACCGCAGGGACGAGACGAACATAGACGAGATGTACAAGCTCGGCTCGATAGAGGACGCGAAGAGGCGCGGGCTGTACCCATCCTTCGTGGTCACCGGGAACACGCCGGTGGTGATAAGGGAGTCCCTGCTCCCGAAGGCCTTCGAGATGGGCGAGAGCGTGGTCAACCGCTCCTACGAGCTCTTCGGCGGGATGTGGGGGCCCTTCTGCCTCGAGACCGTCGTGACCGACAAGCTCGAGTTCAAGGTGTTCGAGATATCCACGAGGATCGTCGCCGGCACGAACCCGTTCATATCCGGCTCGCCGTACGCGGACCTGGTGTACCCGGGCCTCAGCACCGGCGGGAGGATGGCGATGGAGATAAGGGACGCGGCGGCCTCCGGCGACCTCAAAACCATCATGAGCTAAGGAAAAGTCAATAAAGGGCAGACATATACGTGGAACCCATAGGTGGTCGTGCATGGTGTCTAAAAGGCTTTCAGGCGTATCCGCGTCGGGGACGGTGGCGCTCTCCAACCTCGTCAGCTACCTCAGGTCCCAGGGCGTGGACATAGTGTCGTTCTCCATGGGGGAGCCGGACTTCGTGACCCCCGGCAACATAATCGACGCCTGCAAGGCGTCCCTCGACGCGGGGTTCACCCACTACACCCCCTCGGCCGGCATACCCGAGCTCAGGAAGGCGGTGGCGGCGAAGGCGTTCTCCGACAACAAGATCCACTGCACGGCGAAGAACGTGCTCATCACGCCCACCAAGCATGCGATATTCATGTCGGCGCTGGCGTTCCTCGACCCCGGGGACGAGGTGATAATGGAGGACCCCAACTGGGTCTCCTACGAGGCCGCCGTCAGGCTCGCCGGGGCGAAGCCCGTGCACATCCCGACCAACTACGAAGAGGACTTCATAATCGACCCCAACAGGATCGCCGACGCGATAACCCCGAAGACGAGGATGATAATCCTCAACTCGCCGTCGAACCCCACCGGCAGCGTGATACCCTGCGAGACGATGAGGGAGATAGCGAGGATAGCCATCGAGAAGAACCTGATGGTGATCTCCGACGAGATATACGAGAACATAATCTACGAGGGGAGGCACCACTCCATCGCCGCCATCCCGGACATGTTCGAGAGGACCATAACCATATCCGGGCTCTCGAAGACCTATGCGATGACCGGCTGGAGGCTCGGCTGGGCAATAGTGTCCGAGGCGAACCTCAAGCCGCTGGACATACTCCAGACCCACTCGATATCC
>WRNL01000076.1 GCA_009776625.1 Methanomassiliicoccaceae archaeon
AGGGGAGTACCTCCGCCCGCTGATAGACACCTCGGCCGTGGACGTGCCCGTCGCATACAGGCCGTCGGCGGGGTTCCTCAGGTCGCTGAGCGGCTATGCCCCCAAGCGTACGGCGACCGGGAAGCCCGCCGCCCCGCAAGAGGCCGAGGCGGCGGCCGCGCCGCCGGACGTCCTGCCCCTGCTCATCAAGGCCGCCCTGGAATCCGGCATGGAGAAGGGGGCGTTCGTGTCCGAGTGCAACAAGATCAGCAAGAGGGCGGACGTGGACATGGAGGTGGCGGCGCTGATGATACTCAGGGACAGGGGCGCTGACGTGGCGCCCTTCCTGGCCGGCGTCCGCGCCTCGGTCCTCGGGAGATGATCACTCCTTCTTTATGAAGTTGCTGAGGGTCATTCCCTCTGCCTGCCCGCCGCTGCCGACCTGGGCCCCGGGCTGCAGCACTTCCTTAAGCTTTATTCCCAGCGCCTTCTCCAGCTTGTTGATGAGCTTGTCGTCGGGGACCAGGTCGTTCGCCTCTATCTTCGCGATGATGTTCCTTTTCTCGAATATGGACTTCGCGAAGTCGTCGATGCTCAGCCCCTTCGCCTCCCTGGCGGCCCTCACCACGTCCCCGTAGTCCTCAATCAGCTCCCTCGAGGACACGGAGAACACGTCCCTCGTCTGCATCCTCCTCTCCCTCTTCTGGAGCCTCTCGTCGATCACGGCCTTCGGGACCGGCGCGCCGGGAGCCGGCGCCGACCCATTGTACTCGGCTCCGAACCTGGCGCAACCCGGGCACAGGCTCAGCCTCGTGCCCTCCACAAGCATCGGTTTCGTCAGGGGGACGTCCGCCCCGCACATTTCACAGATCATCGGAACCCGATTAGCATTTTTATTTATTAATTTGATGGGTGGTACGAGAAAAACTAATAAAGAGGAGTAACGTATAGCCACGAAGTGGTAGCTAAATGGACGACACCCGCATCGAAGAGCTGAAGGCGAGGATCATAACCCTCGAGGAGAGGAACGTCAGGCTGATGGAGGA
This sequence comes from Methanomassiliicoccaceae archaeon, assembly GCA_009776625.1. Classification (GTDB taxonomy): domain Archaea; phylum Thermoplasmatota; class Thermoplasmata; order Methanomassiliicoccales; family Methanomethylophilaceae; genus Methanoplasma. The sequence continues at coordinate 1,026 of WRNL01000076.1, forward strand.
CCTTCAGGCCGCGGAGAACGACAAGCGCTACTCGGAAGGGGAGCTGTTCAGGCTGCAGAAGGACCACAGCCGGATACGGGCGGAGCTAGAAAGGCTGAGGAGCCCGCCGCTCATCGTCGGGTCGCTGCGCGACGTCCTCCCGGACAACCGCGTCGTCGTCAAGAGCACCACGGGCCCGGACTTCATCGTCTCGGTCTCGGAGTACATACCGCCCGCCGACCTCGTCCCCGGCGCAAGGGTGTCGCTGAACAAGCAGACCCTCGCGGTGATGAACGTGCTGCCCCTCCCGCTGGACCCCGTCGTCACCGGCGCGGAGATAATAGACAAGCCCGACATATCCTACGACGACATAGGCGGCCTCGAGAAGCAGATGGTGGAGCTCCGCGAGGCGGTCGAGGACCCGCTGCTCAGGCCCGAGCTCTACGCCAAGGTCGGCATCGAGCCCCCGAAGGGCGTGCTGCTGGTCGGCCCCCCTGGCACCGGCAAGACCCTGATGGCCAAGGCGGTGGCGAACGCCACCAGCGCGACCTTCATAAGGTTCGTCGGCTCCGAGCTCGTCCAGAAGTACATCGGCGAGGGCGCCAGGCTCGTCCGCGAGCTGTTCGACCTCGCCAGGGAGAAGGCCCCCAGCATAATCTTCATAGACGAGCTGGACTCGGTGGGGGCGAAGAGGATGGACGTCGCGACGTCCGGGGACAGGGAGGTCCAGAGGACCCTCATGCAGCTGCTGGCGGAGCTCGACGGGTTCACGCCCACGAGCGAGGTGAAGATCATCGGCGCGACGAACAGGCCGGACATCCTCGACGACGCCCTGCTGAGGCCCGGGAGGTTCGACCGCATCATAGAGATCGGCCTGCCCGACGTCGGGGGGCGGGCGCAGATATTCGGGATCCACATGTCCCGCATGAGCATAGACAAGGGCATCAACCCGAGGAAGCTCGCCGAGCTGACGGACACCGCCTCCGGCGCGGAGATAAAGAGCATCTGCACGGAGGCGGGCATGCTCGCCATACGCGACGGCAGGGACACGGTGACCGAGCAGGACTTCATGTCCGCGAGGGCGAAGGTCCTGGAGGCGGGGAGGAACAAGATGAAGGCCGCCCCCGCCCATATGTTCGGGTGACTCAGTTCCTCTCCGCGTCCTCGCCGCCGAAGAACGTGAGCTGGGCGGCGGCGTAGATCTCGTCCAGCCCCGTCCCCTCCTCTGCCGAGACGCCCCTTATCCCCCCGAACACGCCGGTGTTCTCCAGCGCCTTGAACAGCTCCATCCCCACCACCGTCTGGGGGTCGGAGTCCTCGTCGAGGAAGTCCCCGTAGAGGGTGTCGGGGTTCTCGAACCAGTCGATGACCCTCTCGCTGTCCTCCTCTGACAGCACGTCGAGCTTCGAGAGCAGGTTGACCATGGGCAGCTGCAGCCTGAACTGGACCAGCGCGGAGAGCGTCATCGACGACACGAACCCGTTCGGCCTCCTGCAGAGCATGGGGTCGGACAGGTACGCGATCATCGACCTCTCCTTCCCCAGGGCGTCGACTATCATGCCCGACGACTCCCTGAACGCGAACAGCTCGAGCTGCCCGGGGGTGTCGATAAGGGCGTAGTTCGTCCTGTACCCCCCGAGCACGGAAGTCAGCCTGTGGATGTTCATGGCCATGAGGTCGGCGGCAACGACCTGCGCGCCGTTGGGCCCGAGCGAGTACTCGTCCATAACCTCCCCGAGGGATATCCACTCCCTTATGTCCACGTCCGCCCTGTAGGCGAGCCTGTCGGCCCCCGGGTCGAGGTTCACAGTCACCGCGTCGACGCCGTTGTCGTCGAGCCACTGCTTGAACGCCCCCACCATAGTGCTCTTGCCGCTCCCCGCCGTGCCGACGAAGAATATGTTCCTCATGGGGCCGCAGAGGCGTCCGCCGCATTTATAGGGTTGCCCCGCCGCCCCGCCCGCCCGCGCGGGCGGGCGTGCAATAAGAAGGTTATATATCTCTTGTACTTTACACAGTGCAGGCGTTATAATGGTGCTCAGTGTTTTCAAGTCCGGCGACGAGCTGTTCAACCAGGGCGTGGACCTCGTAAAGAGGAAGGAGTACGCCAAAGCGAGGAAGAACTTCGAGAAGACGATAGAGAAGGGCGGCAGGGAGACCGCCCTCGCGAGAGTGTACGTCGACATAATCGACGCCTGCCTGGACCGCGACAACCCGATGAGGTACTCCAAGCTCGCGGCGACCCTCGCTGGCACCGGGGACGGCTTCGTGTTCGGCCTGACCGAGGTGGAACCCGAACGGCTCGCGAGGGAGTGCGCCCTCCTCGCCGAGAAGCTGAACGTGGGTAGGATGGCGGCGGGGACCCAGGCGCAGAAGGAGGACAAGGGCAACCGGCTCCTCGACATTGCCAGGAAGTACCAGTCGCAGATAGGCAACGAGACGATAACGCTCAGCGGGATCGTGGGGCTGCCGATCAACACCGGGATCAAGGAGGCCCTGTACCTCCAGGCGCTGGGCTACGAGAGCCTCGCCGCCGGCGCGGTGATGGCGGACCCCAAAAGGGCCGCCGAGTTCCTTCAGAACGCGTTCAGCTGCCGCAAGCAGCTCGGCGAGGACGGCCAGAACGTGATGAACCTGATGAAGGCGTACTCTAAATCCGCCAAATGCTGGATCTGCGGGAGGCCGTCGACCGGCGAGGGGGTGCACTTCCTGGCGATGTCCAGCGACATATCCCCCTTCATGCGGAAGTCCGACGACGACGTGCTGCAGTCAGCCCCCTCCGACTTCAGCTCGATATACGTGTGCAGGCCCTGCTACTCCTCCATCTCCAGGCGGTCTGACGAGATAGCGAGGCAGTACCATGAGAGGGCCATGCAGGAGATGAGGGCGATGGAGGCTAGGCTGCAGGCCGAGATCCGGAGCATGGCGGCGCAGATANCGATCAGACGGTGAGACANTTGGACGACATGGTGATGCTCAGGTGCAAGTACTGCGGCGCCCCNCTNGACAGGAAGTCCCTCGAGTCGTCCTCCCCCTACATAACCTGCGCCAGCTGCGGCACNTCGCAGCAGAGGATGGACGCCAAGGCCTACCTGGACCAGATGATGGGGCAGGTGCAGGCGTGGATCAGCAAGACCATCCCCGGCGGGTTCTCCCTCGCCCAGAGCGAGAACGTGGACTCCGTCGCCAGGTTCAACATCTTCAACAGCAGCGTGAGGCCGAGGATCGAGACCGAGTACTCGGAGTACAAGTTCGCCACCAACTCCCTTCTGGCCAACCCGCTGATAGCCCTCCCCTTCACCACGGACCGCAGCGCAACCCCCGCCCACACCTCCACCAAGGCGTTCGAGTTCAACGCCAAGGTCAAGAGCGTCGAGGCGCTGGCGGTGGACGAGGCCTCCAAGGGCCTCATCGTCTCCGCCGAGGAGATGGCCTCAGGGTACGCCATGCTGATAAACAACACCAAGCTCCTGCACGAGGACAAGCCGGGGAGGTACATACTCCTGGCGAACAACTTCGCCGAGGCCGCCTCCGCGTTCGGGAAGATCAAGGGGTACGGCCCCGCCGCGGACCGGTTCCGCGCCCTGTCCGGGATCTGCACGGGCTGCGAGAAGCTCCTGAACGGGGACAGCATGGGCAGCCTGCAGTACTTCGAGGACGGGTACGCCATGCTGGGGAAGGTCAAGGCCGCCGTCGGCGCCGACCTGTCCCTCGGCATAATGTACCAGGCGGTGGACATCGAGATGACGCAGGCGAGGATCCTGTCGGACCTCGCCGGCTCAATGGTCAAGGGCACGGTCAAGGACCCGTTGCGGACCCTCGACGCCATCAGGGGGATAATGTCCTTCAACTATCCCAAGACGGGGAAGTGGGGGTTCCTCCTCGGCAACGGGGACAGGTTCGGCGAGGTCTTCGCCAACCTTTCCAAGGCCCTCGACGCCAGGGGCGGCGGCTCGCTCCCGATAATACCGGGCCCCGGCGAGTACCTGGTCCCCTTCTGGGACGTCGGGCTCAAATACAGCTTCCAGTCCGGTGCCGCCTGGGCCAAGAAGAGCGTCGAGGTGGAGGAGGACCTCCTCGCGCCGGCGGACTTCGTCATAGACATGCAGTGCCTCAACGACCCCCGGAGCGCCCTCACGGACATATTCTCCATAAGGCCGGAGAAGAGCATATTGTCCGGCATAAAGGGGACGGAGACCAGCATAAGCGGCGGGGAGGGGATCGGCAGGATGTCCCGCTCCGTGGCGCAGAACTCCCCCGGCGCCAGGAAGATCGTCGTCCCCCTCAGCACCGAGAGGGAGGCCAAGAAGCTGGTGGGCGAGTACCTCGCGGCCTGCACGAGCCAGGACTCGAAGCTAAAGCTCAGCAGCCCTTACGTGAAATCCCTTATCTACGTGCCGTGCGATATAAAGGGCGGACGCGTCGTCGCCCCGGCGGGGTTCGGCAAGCTGACGCCCGGGCGCGTGGGGAGGATGGACCCCTCCAAGATGATAACAGTATAAGCAAAGGAAAGTGAAAGATATGAACAACAGAACGTTGTCGGCGGTCACACTGGGGTCATTGATGGTCTCATTGGCGGTCGGCTTGATAGCCTATGTCCTCACGGACAAGCTGGTGATGATATTGTGGACGGCCCTGCTGGTGTCCGGCGTCGCGCTGTTCGCCCTGTCGTTCCTGTACCCCCGCGAGAGCGGGAAGTTCGGCCCCTCCCCCTCCACCTACATGATGGCCTGGGGAGTGATCGCCGCGACGGCTGGCGTGGTGGGCGTGCTGGGCGCATACACGGACATAAGCATATGGATACTCGCAGCGATCATCATAATCGTCCTGGCCGTGCTGGGGATGATGATCGCGCTGATGAACGGGAAGAAGGAGGGTAGCTGACATGTCGCTGGACAAGACGGTGGAAGGGCAGATGAAGAAGAACCAGTCCCTCGTGGAGAGGATCGGGCTCTACATCCCCATATACAAAGGGTACAAGAACAAGAACCTGCGGAGGGACGAGGACAGGGCCGTGAGGACGGAGGTGGCCCGGGTCCTCGAGCGGGCGAAGCTGGACCTGGCCACGGTCCAGAGGGCGGCGGTGAACGACCTCGAGGCCCTCAGGGACACCGAGAGGGTCAGGAGCAAGGCCGACCGCTACTACATAGACGTGAAGAAGGCCGTCAACGGCTACAGCGCGTTCCACGACTCGGTGAAGATACTGGAGTCGGAGCTGGACGCGCTCATAGAGTGGGACGCGGCCCTCATCGAGGACGCGGCCTCCCTTAAGAACGAGACCGAGGCACTCGTCAGGCTGATAGACTCCGGCGAGGCCAACCTCAAGGCGCCGCTGAGGGAGCTGGAGATAACCATCGACAAGCTGATAGAGGACTACAACGGCCGCGAGACCGTGATGAGGGGATTCAAGGAGTGAGGTGATCTGAATGGCAGCAAAGACTAACGTGGTGTTCTGGTCGAGCCAGGGCCCGGACGACATAATATACAGGTCGGAGCACGACGACCTAAGGACCATAACATCGGTCACCGTGCCGGAGCATGCGGTCGCCCTCTTCATAAGGGACGGGCAGCTCATGGGCGTGCTGGAGCCGGGGAGGCACAACGTGACCTCGGCGAACGTGCCCTGGCTGACCAAGCTGTACAACCTCGCTCTGGGGTTCAAGGAGACCCCGTTCAAGGTGTGGATAGTGTTCATCTCGCTCAAGATGTTCAACGGCAAGTGGGGCATCAGGAGCATGATCAAGGCCGGCAAGGAGTACGAGGTCCCGATCGTCCTTATGGCGAACGGGGACTTCCAGTTCAGGATCGGCGACGTGGCGGTGTTCTACACCCAGGTGCTGGGCGGGCTGAACGCGTACTCTACGGGGGACGTCAACTCGTTCATGAAGAGCTTCATCAACGAGCAGATAATCCAGCAGATGAACACCCAGTACTACATGGACATCCTCGAGAACCTCGAGAAGGCGTCCACGAACACGAAGACCCTCATCGAGCACTACTTCTCCCAGAGGGGGATAGAGCTGCTCTCGCTGAAGATCAACGAGGTGCAGACCACCGACGAGGACCGCCAGAAGGTGTTCAACTACCTGCAGTTCAGCAGCAAGAACGGAGAGGCGTTCAGGAGGTACGAGGTCATGGAGAAGATGGCGAACGCGATAGGCGAATCGACGGGCGGCGCGGCGATGGGGGCGGGGATGCTCCTGTTCCCGCAGATGTACCAGCAGCTGCAGCAGCAGCCTGTGCAGGGGGTGCAGCAGCAACAGCAGCCCCAGGCTACCAAGGTCATGTGCCCCACCTGCGGCGGGCTGAACGACTACCCGTACAAATACTGCAGCCACTGCGGGCAGCCGTCGCCGCTCATGGCGCCGGGGCAGCCTGCGCAGGCCGGCGGG
>WRNL01000077.1 GCA_009776625.1 Methanomassiliicoccaceae archaeon
CGGGGCTCGGCTCCCTGGCTCTGCCCCGGGGCGCGCCCCGCAGGGGCGCCGGCCCGGGGCAGGAGCCGTGGCGCATCCCCCGATGCGGCGGCAGGAGCCGTTAAGGGACCTTCCCGCAGGGGGCCAGCGATGCCCGCAGGGCGCGTCCGACCCCTGCGGCGCACGGTGCGTGTCCGCCGTGCCGTTGGGTCGGAATGCTGCCGCACGCATGAGAGCTGGCTTATATACGCGGAACATGCTTGTGTCACTGCGGGACAGCAATGTTGCCTGATGGAAAAGAACAAGCCGGGTGATGGATCTTGAACAAGGCTGAGGGGGCGGAGCTGAAAAGGATATTCTTCAAGTACTACGACTGTAAGCAGATCGACGACTGGAACGACAAGGTCATGTTGGACAAGCTGGAGGTGGCCGGTCACACGGAGTACATGTTCGAGGACGGCAAGGCCTACGCACAGGCGACTGTCTCAGGCAGGAGGCTCCACCGCCCCCCGCAGACCGAGGGGTGAGGGGCCGGCGGAGCCGGGCCCCGATGTCCTCCCGGCGACGCCCGCCGGGCGTGCCCAGCCCCTATGGCGGACGGCGTGCGTCCGCCGTGCCGTTGGGTTGGAGGTGCTTCCACACGTATGAGAGCTGGCTTATATCCGCAACGCATGCTGGCATCACAGCAAGATGGCTGTGCCGCCTGCTGGAAACGAACAAGTCTGGTGATAGATCTTGAACAAGGTTGAGGGCAAGGAGCTTAACAGGATATTCTTCAAGTACTACGACCGTAGGCAGATCGACGATTGGAACGACAAGGTCATGCTGGACAACCTGGAGGCGGCCGGTCACACGGAGTATCTGTTGGAGGACGGCAAGGCCTACGCACAGGCGACTGTCTCAGGCAGGAGGCTCCACCGCCCCCCGCAGACCGAGGGGTGAGGGGGGGCTGTGCCGATGACTCGTCTGGCAAAGTTCACCGGGCGTAGCCAGCCCCTGTGACGGACAGCACACGATATGCGTTCGCTGCGTCGTCGGGCCGGAGGCATCGCCACACACATTGTGGAGACTCACTATCTCGTGAAGTATTACACGAGGGTCGCTCGGAGCCGGGGTTTAATACCACGTGATGCCATGGGTGCGGGCAAGGGGGGGGTCGCAGCCCGCTCCAGGTGACCGCCATGAACTCGTTGGAAGGGAAGAGGATGAGCCGTGTGTTCTTCAAATACTATCACGAGAGGCCCATTGAAAGCATGGACGACAAACGCATGATCGACCAGCTCGTCATAGCGGGATACACAGAAAGCACATTCAACAAAGACGGCATAGCTGTCGCAAGAGCCACCTCTACCGGCAGGAAGCTGCACTCGGTCGTGCCTCCGGGGTATTGACCCCCTCCGAGCCTATGCCGTGCCGGTCAAAGACTGGTGGGGCCGGCCACCGACGTCTCGGGGGCGTGTGGGATCCTCCGTATACAGAACGGCGGATTGCGAGGGGCGAGGGTGAGCATGATTTCTCGTATGGGTGCTGTCCGAGGAACAGAGCGATTGCATCAGCGGCATGGGGCGCATCCAATGGGTCTCTGTTCTGAATAGAAACTTATGATATTTTACATCAAGTTTCCATTATTAACAGAAACATGATATAAAACTCAATGAGTTTCCATTTTAAACAGAAACTTAGATACATTTATAAAATCCTCCCGCATATGTTACAGCATGATGGACATCGAGAGACCGGAATATCTCAAAAGGATCGCCGATTTCATAGGGAACCCGAACGCCAAAGTGGTCACCGGCGTCAGGAGGTGCGGGAAGTCCACGCTCATGCGCCAGGTCTCGGAGCGGATAAGCTCCGGAGGGGATGCGAACGTGATCTACATAGACATGGAACTGATGGCGAACCGCCACCTCAGGGACACGGACAGGTTCTACGGGCACGTCAAAGACAGCCTCGCCGAGGGCAAGAGGAACGCGCTGTTCGTGGACGAGGTGCAGGAAGTGGCCGAATGGGAATCCGCGGTACGCTCGCTGATAGCGGAGGGCGTCTGCGACATATACCTCACTGGCTCCAACTCCAGGCTCCTCTCGTCCGAGTATGCGACGTACCTGAGCGGGAGGATCAACACGATGGAGATGCTCCCGCTATCGTTCAGGGAATGCAGGATGTTCAACGACGCGTTCTGCTCCCCCCGAACGGACGGGGAGCTCCTTTGGAAGTTCATAGAGACGGGAGGGTTCCCCCTGGTATGGCTGAGGGAGCAGGGCGACACGTCCACGTACCTCACGCTCAGGGACATACTGAACACCGTCAAGACGGTGGACATCATAAAAAGGTACGGGGTCAGGGACAGCGACCTCCTCGACAGGATATTCGCGTTCATCTGCGGCAACCTGGGCAACTACACGTCGCTGAACAACATGTACAACGTCCTCCACACGGAGGACCGCGGCGTGTCGAGGAGCACGGTCTACAGCTACGTGGACCATCTGGAGTCCGCTTGCCTCGTGCACAAGGCGAGGGTCTACGACCTGAAGGGCAAGAGGCTGCTCTCGGAGAGGTACAAGTACTTCCTCGCGGACATAGGGCTCAAGCACGCCACCCTCGGCTACAGGTTCGACGACATACCCGGGCACATGGAGAACATCCTCTACCTCGACATGAGAGCCAGGGGCTACGACGTGTGGGTCGGCGACAACTCCGGGAAGGAGGTGGACATCGTGGCGGAGAGGCTCGGGAGGAGGGTGTACATACAGTCAGTGTACCGGTTCTCGGAGGGCGCGGTGAAACGGGAGTTCGAGGGCCTCAGGGGGATAGACGACAACCACCCGAAGTACGTGGTGACGATGGACGAGCACATGCGCGGGAACGTCGACGGGATCATATGCTGCGGGCTCGACGAGTTCCTGATGAAGGAGGAGTTCTGACGCGGCCTCACGCCCGCCCGCCCCCCAGGAGGGGCATCAGGGTTGCCAGGCGCCGGCGGGGCTTGGGCCCCCGGCCGGCGACTGGCCAAGCGCGGCCTGCGCCGCGGCCCGGGGGCGGGGCAGATGCCCCTCCAGCAGCCTGGCGACCTCCTCCGCCCTCGCCGCGTCGTGGCAGGGGCTCACGTAGACCCCGAAGCCTTCGCCCGGGGTGGGCGGCAGCGGCCTCCCCTGCCCGCCCGTCACATAGTCCCCGTGCCTCCCTGTCCCCTCGGTGAACCTGCGGACGGTGGAGCCGATGGCCTCGATGCTGGAGTCGATCCCTATCCACGCCCTCCCCAGCTGCGATGCGGCGTCCAGCGTGGACCCCGAGCCGCAGAAGCAGTCCATAACCAGGTCGCCGGGGCCGGACGACGCCGAGACGATCCTCCTGAGCATGCCGATGTTCTTCTCCGTGGGATACCCGGTGACCCTGTCGTTCTGGTTGACGGAGTCCCTGCAGTCTAGCCAGATGTCCTGGACAGGCACCCCCTCGCTCTCGTCCAGATAGACCTTCCGGCGGGGGTTGCCCGTCCTGGACCAGTATATCTCCCCGTTCCGGTCGAGCTCCTCCAGCCTCTCCGGCGGGTACTGCCAGTGCTTGCCTGGAGGGGGGGAGACCCCCCTCCACGGCCTCCCCGTGCCCCCGTTCCTCTCGCCGGGCGCATGGATCGGGACCTTCTTGTAGCGCCTTCCCGTCCCCTCGTCCAGGCAGGGGTACTCCTTCAGGATGCGGTCTTCGTCCCATGGGACGTACGGCCTGTTCCAGACGTAATCGTCCGTCTTTGTGTAGAACAGGATGTAGTCCGAGACGTTCCCATAGGTGTTCCTGGTGTAGTTCTTGTTGCTGCATTTCCTCCGGGTGATCAGTGCCCTGAAGTTCCTCCCTCCGAACACCTCGTCCATCACCAGTTTCATATGGAACACCATGTTCGAGTCCAGGTGCAGGTACATCGACCCGTCGTCGGAGAGGAGGTCGTGGATCAGGAGTAGCCGCCTCCTCATGAACTCGACGTACTCCGCCCCCTGGAGCGTGTCATCGTACGCGGCGTTCCGGTTCCTGCACTCGAAACGCCCGTTAGTAGAGAAAGGGGGGTCTATGTACGCCAGCCTGACCATGCCCTTGATGCCGCCTCCGGCCAGCTCCATGAGGACGTCGAGGTTGTCCCCGTAGTAGAGCCTGTTCGCCGGCGCCGGGGGGTTGACCTCGCAGACAAGGGCGCTCCTTTCGTACGGCGCCCCGCGGACGGCCTCCGCTTGGGCCTTGCCCCCGTAATGCAGGGCTGGCTCCGCGCCATTCGGCCTGCCTCTTTCAGAACTCGACTTCCTCGGTATGCCTGTCGCCAATTTCCAGTTCCCCCGTTATCCAACTGCGCGTCAGCCGCTGCGGGATCATTCTCAACGTGATGACCGTCGCCTTAAGGTAATCCGATTGTGGGCTTCAGACTTGTAATCCCTGAAACGATTCATGCGTACACCTGTTTGGGACACGGTATGCATCGCTCCAATTTAGTCTTATTCTGGTCATTGTGGTATTTGCCACCGTCGTTCGGCCGCCCTTTCCAAAAAAGCAGTTTCTCACATGTTCACGCGTGGGGTGCAGAAGTCACGTAGACGCACAGTTCTGTCATAACCCGAGTTAAACGACACGCACGCACATCATTGGAGAGCAAAGACGGCCACACTGCATGACCCGAAGGGTCTGGCGACACATGCTGACCGCTTTGACGGGGGCGACCGCCAGGGAGGGTGCGCATGAACAAGTTCAACGGGCATAGGATGAACGAGGTTTTCACCAAATACTATGGCGAGAGGGAGCTGGATCCGGAAGACAAGCCCATGCTGGACATGCTTCAACTAGCACTCCAAATCGAGTTCGTGCTGAGGGACGGAAAAGCGTTCGCACGGGCGAGCGACATCGGGAGAGGGCTCCACTACCACCCATCCAAAAATCCCAGACCGTGACCCCACCATGACTGGGGACGGGCTGTGGGGCTGGATCCAGAGCATGCCGGTGTCCGCTTGCAACGACCGACAAGCCCTGCCGCCTTCCCCAAAGGAACCGCCTAAACGTTAAATAACACGCATGCACCTTCTCTGGTAGCGAGAACGGCTCCACTGTCTGGCCCCGAGTGGGCTGGCGGCCCAAGCATGCCGCCTGGACGGGGGCTACTGAAAGGGAGGGTGCGCGTGAACAAGTTCGACGGGCAGAGGATGAACGAGGTTTTCATCAAATATTATGACGAGAGGCCGTTGGATCCAGAAGACGTGCCTATGCTAGACAAGCTCGAAAGAGCGCTCCAGATCGAGTTCGTGCTGAGGGACGGAAAAGCGTTCGCACGGGCGAGCGACATCGGGAGAGGGCTCCACTACCACCCCTCTAAGAATCCCAGACCGTGACCCCACCATGACTGGGGACGGGCTGTGGGGCTGGATCCCGAGCATGTCGGTGTCCGCGCACGGCGGACGACGAGCCCTGCCGCCTTCCCCAAAGGAACCGCCTTACGTTAAATAACACGCATGCATCTTCTCTGGTAGCGAGAACGGCTCCATTGTCTGGCCCCGAGGGGGCGGGCGGCCCAAGCGTGCCGCCTGGACGGGGGCTACCGCCAGGGAGGATGCGCATGAACAAGTTCGACGGGCAGCGGATGAACGAGGTTTTCACCAAATATTATGACGAGAGGGAGCTGGATCCGGAAGACAAGCCCATGCTGGACATGCTTCAACTAGCGCTCCAAATCGAGTTCGTGCTGAGGGACAACAAGGTGTTCGCACGGGCGAGCGAAACGGGGAGGGGACTCAACTACCGCCCCTCAAAGAATCCCAGGCCGTGACCCCGCCATGACTGGGGACGGGCTGTGGGGCTGGATCCAGAGCGTGTCGGTGCCTGCGCACGGCGAACGACAAGCCCTGCCGCCTTCCTCAGAAGAACCGCCTAAACGTTAAATAACACGCATGCATAGTGTATGAAAGCGAGAACGGTTCCACTGTCTGGCCCAGAGGGGTCAGGCGGCCCAAGCGTGCCGCCTGGACAGGGGCTACCGCCAGGGAGGATGCGCATGAACAAGTTCGACGGGCAGAGGATGAACGAGGTTTTCATCAAATATTATGACGAGAGGGAGTTGGACCCGGCAGATGTGCCCATGCTGGACAAGCTCGAGTTGGCACTCCAGATAGAGTACGTGCTGAGGGACAACAAAGTGTTCGTGCGAGCGAGCGACATCGGGAGGGGGCTCTACTACCACCCCTCTAAGAATCCCAGGCAGTGACCCTATCGTGGCTGAGGACAGGCTGTGGGGCTGGATCCCTAACATCTCGGGATCCTCTTACGACGAAGTACACACCCAGTCGCAACTAGACAAGGCAGGAGATTGCAGGTTCCGTTATTACAGCTCCGAGAGCATGATAGAGATTTCTGACCCTCATGGCAGGATCAAAGTCACATTTCAAGACCCGGGCGGGTTATGCACACTCGTTACAGAAACAGAACTGGAAGGCTATCACGAGGGTGTCTGGATTAGAGGGCTGTGGAAAGAACTCAGAGGCATCTTGGATTCCTGTTCCAGCTATAACTGTAACTGTAGCGCCATGATCAAACCAGTCATGGCGGGCAGCCACAATGCGCATGAAATGATTGCAAAAAGGTTCATAGACACCATGGAACACATGTCGGATAACTTCACCTACATGACCAAGGACTTCAAAGGCTTCTCTGCGCTGAGCCCCGACGAGAAGATAGACCTTCTGAGGACGGCGACCGAAAGGGTCAACGTGATGAGCAGCGAGGCGGCCATCAACCATGCGTACGGCGTCAGGTTCATAGAGATATACGCTCACAGGTTCGATGACGACCGGAGGGTGGCCGAGCTAAAGAGCGTGATGCATGCCAGGCTGGAGAAGGTGAACGCGCTCTGCGATAAGAGGAAGAACGACTCCGACCTCGAGTTCCAGAAAGAGTCCATCAGGAAACAGACGGAGTCCTCGGACAGCGACAGGAAACTGATCAAGGGGGCGGCCGTCGGCGTCGCCGTGACGGCTGTCGGCGTCGTCGTCTCGGTCATCCTGTCGGCGATCGCGTTGCTGGGATGATGCTGTCTCCCATCGTTGGCGTTCTGCGAAAGCGAGAGGCCCCGAGGGAGCGGGGGCGGGAGTCTGGAACCGCCTTCACTGAAAAGGCGCCCGTGGTGCCTGCGGCGGCTGACGCCGCCCTCGCGTCAACCCC
>WRNL01000078.1 GCA_009776625.1 Methanomassiliicoccaceae archaeon
CCGACAGGGTCATCGTCGGCACCAAGGCGATCAAGGACCCCGGTTGGCTCTCCGAGGTCTCCCACAGGCATCCCGGGAGGATAATGGCCGGGATGGACACGAGGGGCGGCTCCCTGGCGGTGAACGGCTGGCAGGCCCCCTCCGACGTCACCGTGGAGACGATGTTCGGCCTTATCGGGGGCATGCCCCTCGGCGGCGTGCTCAACACGAACGTCAGCGTCGAGGGGAGGATGGGGGGCATAGACGCCGTCCAGGCGGGGCGGTTCATATCGGAATGCCCGCACAGGGTGGTCGCCTCCGGCGGCGTGACCGCCGAGGCCGACTGCAAGACCCTGAGCGAACTGGGCGCGGCGGGGGCCGTCGTCGGGCTGGCGCTCTACACGGGGAGGATCAGGCCATGGGAGTGGGACGGCCCGTGGTCCGTCTGACCTGCGTTCCCGGCCCCGCCCGCCGCCCCGGGGCCGCGCCCGGGCATCAGCATAGTTATTATACGACCGCCCCCTATTCAACCAGCGTATGACTGGAAGGTTCGCTGAATTAGAGCGCAACACACGGGAGACCAGCGTTTCGATCAAACTGGACATCGACGGGAGCGGCAGGTTCGACGTCGAGTGCGGCATAGGGTTCCTCAAGCACATGGTGGAGACCCTCGCCAGGTACGCCTCCTTCGACATAACCGTGAGGGCGTCCGGCGACGACGAGCACCACGTCGTCGAGGACACGGCGATAACCCTGGGGGCGGCGTTCAAGAAGGCCCTCGACGGCAGGCCGGTGGAGAGGATGTCCACGGCCGTCGTCCCGATGGACGACGCCCTGGTGATGGCGTCGGTGGACATAGTGGACAGGCCCTTCGCGGAGATAGACTGCCCGGACCGGCTGTACCACCACTTCCTCCGGAGCTTCGCGATGTCCTCCGGGATAACTCTGCACATAATGGTTCTCAGGGGCTTCGACGACCACCACACCGTCGAGGCGGCGTTCAAGGCCCTCGGGTCCGCGTTGAGGAGCGCCGTCGCGCCCAGGAGGGCGGAGCTGAGCACCAAGGGCGTCCCGGCGGTGAGCTGAATGGCGCCCAGGAAGATCGTCCCCTGCCTCGACATAAAGGACGGGAAGGTGGTCAAGGGCGTCAACTTCGTCGGCCTCAGGGACATAGGCCCCCCTCCCCAGCTGGCCGAGGGGTACTGCGCCCAGGGGGCGGACGAGGTGGCCTTCCTCGACCTCGCTGCGTCGACGGAGGGGCGGCAGACCACGCTCGCCCTGGTGGCGGAGACGTCCAAGAGGGTGACGGTCCCGTTCACGGTCGGCGGGGGGATAAGGAGCGCCGACGACGTCGGCGAGGTCCTCGCCGCCGGCGCGGACAAGGTGTCCATCAACACCGCCGCCGTGAGGGACCCCGGGATCGTGTCCGAGTCCGCGGAGAGGTTCGGGAAGGAACGCATTGTCGTCGCGATAGACGCTAAGCAGGTGGGCGGCCGCTGGGAGGTGATGACCCACGGCGGCGCGAGGCCCGCCGGCAAAGAGGCCGTCGCATGGGCCGGCGAGGTCGAGGACCTCGGCGCCGGCGAGATCCTCCTGACGTCCGTCGACACAGACGGGGTGAAAGGGGGGTACGACATACCGTTGAACAGGGACGTGGCGGACGCGGTGGGCATACCCGTGACCGCCTCCGGCGGGTGCGGCAGGCTGGAGGACTTCTACGAGGTGTTCTCGCAGACCGGGGTTGCGGCGGCGCTTGCCGCCTCGGCGTTCCACTACGGGCTGTTCACCATCGGGGAAGTGAAAGGGTACCTGAAGGACATGGGGGTCCCGGTGACATGGCCGAGCTGAGGTTCGACAAGGACGGGCTCATCCCCGTGGTGGTCCAGGACCACGTGACCAACGAGGTCCTCATGGTGGCGTGGGCGAACCCCGAGGCCGTCGAGCTCATGAAAGCCACGGGATACGCCCACTTCTGGTCCAGGAGCCGGCAGAGGCTCTGGAGGAAAGGGGAGGAGTCGGGGCACGTCCAGAGGGTCGTCTCGATCCAGACGGACTGCGACGCCGACACCCTGCTCGTCAGGGTGGAGCAGACCGGCCCCGCCTGCCACACCGGCTCCCCGTCGTGCTTCTCAGAGACGATCCACGGCTCCACCGACGGCACCATGGGGGTCATCCCAGATCTGAGGAGGGTGCTCCTCGACAGGCTCGAGAACCCGGTGGAGGGCAGCTACACCTGCCTCCTCTACTCGGACGAGAACAAGATGTGCAAGAAGGTCATCGAGGAGGCGGGGGAGTTCGCGCTGGCCGTCAAGGACGGCGACGACGAGAACATGGCCTGGGAGCTGGCCGACCTCATATACCATGCGATGGTCGCCGTGGCGAAGGCGGGGCTCCCGATGGAGAAGGTGTACGAGAAGCTTGCGGAGAGGAGGAGATGAGGATAGACCTGCACACGCACACGATATTCAGCGACGGGGACCTCACTCCCTCGGAGCTGGTCTGCCGGGCGATGGAGCTCGGGCACGCCGCGATAGCGATCACCGACCACGTCGACGCCACGAACATCGACATCGTCGTCCCGGCGCTGGTCAAGGCGGCGGAGCTCAGCGGCGACTACATAACGGTCGTTCCGGGAGTCGAGCTGACGTACGTGCCGCCGGCGAGGATAGACGCGATGGCGAAGAGGGCGAAGGCCCTCGGCGCGGAGATCGTGGTGGTGCACGGGGAGACCGTGGTGGAGCCGGTGCCGGCGAAGACCAACCTCAAGGCCGCCATGAGCCCCAACGTCGACATACTGGCGCACCCCGGCCTCATCACCTACGAGGAGGCGAAGTTCGCCGCCGGGAACAACGTGGCGCTCGAGATAACCGGGCGCGCGGGGCACTGCCTCACCAACGGGCACGTGGCGAGCGTCGCGAGGATGGCCGGCGCGAAGCTGGTCGTCAACTCGGACGCCCACACAGTGGGGAACCTCATGGACGAGAGGATGGCCATGACCGTGGCCATGGGCGCGGGGCTCAGCGAGGAGGAGATCCGGAAGGCGCTCAACGACACCCCTTACGACTTGGTCAAGCACCTGATGCGGTGAGCGGGCGTCAGCCCGTCCCCAGGTCCTTCCTCATCTCCCCGATCAGCTCCTCGATGTACCCGTCCCTGCCCTCGTCCTTGAATTCTTCGTGCTCCTTCAGGAGCATGGCGTACATCTCGTCCTTGGTCAGCGCCCCCGCCGCTATGCCGAAGCAGTGGGGGCATGCGGTGCGGCACGCGAAGCAGTCGAGCGTCCATTTCTTGCCCACCATCTTGAAACAGGTCTTGTCGCACATCTTGTTGCCGAAGGAGGCGGGATCGCCCAGCGCGCCCGATGGGCATGCCTCGACGCACCTGCCGCAGCCGTCGCAGACGCTGTATGCGGCCCTCCCGTCGGGGGCGAGGGGCGCGTCGGTGAGGACGGCGGCGAACCACAGGAGGCTCCCGTACCTGTCGTTGATGAGGAGGTAGTTCCGGCCTATCACGCCCAGGCCCGCCAGCTCCGCCGCGTGCTTGAGGGATATGTGACCGTAGTGCTTGCCGTCGATGGACCTCCCGCCGATGCCGCTCACCTCCTTCGCCTTGTGGCCTTCGGCCTTTATCTTTTTCGCCAGCTCTTTCGCTATGCCGTTCGTCCTCTCGATGGCCTCCCCGCGAGCCGCTGTGTACTCGGCCTTGTCGCCGAGGGACTCCTTGGGGAATGGGACGCCAATTACTATGACGGACCGGCACCCCCCCATGTAGTCGGACGGCCTGAACCCGTCCGGAGCGGCGCCGAAGCCCTCTGGGGAGGCTATGCCTACCACCGCCGCGCCCGCTTCGATCCCGTATGCCTTGACAGCCTCGCTATCCATGTCGGTATTGTCCCCATCCTTTCAAGGGCCTGTTGCGTATTTAATGCCCACGCCATGGCCTGCCCACAGCGCGTTTGCGCATCCCCCTCGTGCCGCAGGGGTGAATCGAGAGAGTTGTGCGTGTCCTATGGCCCCGCAGCCTGTTGAGTTAGGACGTGTTCTGATGCGCCACGCCCCCGTAGACGCCCGCCCGATCGAACCCTGCGAGTGCCCGAGGCATCTTGTGGCAAAACCAGGCACAGGGCGATAGGGTCGGCGCGGCCAGTGCCGCACCGGCCCGTTATTTGCCCCCAATCCCGTCAAATGAAAGGGAGTAGTGTGTTCTTCCCCTCGCCATATTTTTTGACAATTTTACAGGGGCGCTTACCTGGACATCAAGAAAAGGACATCATATGGGTTGACCGTTTTTATCCTTTGGAGGCATCTACTTCTCATACTTGCCCCCGCCTACTCTATAAGTGTAGCCGTTCTCAACAAGCTTTGAAACAACCCGCCTTACTGTCTTTTCTGACACACCGACCATACGAGGTATTTCAACTGCTGTGGTGACATTCCCCTCACATATCACCCCATTTACTCTCAATTCGTTTCCGTCATTTCGGATGTGTCCAAGGATCCATCCTGGGGTATTGGCTCATCTATATTCTCAGTGAGCCTGAATATGACCTCAACCTGATCCCTGCTCAGGACGTATTCTGGCGGGGGGAGGCCCATCGTTTCGCATTCTCTCCACATCGACACTGTTCCTGCGCCCCAGCGCTCAAGGTACCCGGCATCGTAGAACACGTTCGCTATGTTGGGGTTCGCAGGCCTGGACGTATGCTCCCTGGACAGGTCGTCCTTTGTCCAGCCCAGGGGCAGGGCGCCCGGGTTGTTGATCCTGACGTGGCTGGGGTACACCATGATGTACGTTCCCGCCGCGCTTGAGAGGTCCCTGTGGACTAATGAATTGACGAGAGCCTCCCTCACTGCCCTCATGGGGCAAGGGTACCGGGTGACCCTCGTGTCCAGCTCGACACCGTCGATCCCGAAGATGTATTTGTTCTGGAGCACGTGCATCACTTTGTCGGGCTGGGCGATCATGGGGCAATCGATAATATCACGCCTGAGCAGGCGGTTGTCCTCATCAAACGCTCCGATCTTCACTGTGGAGGCGGGGAAGAACGGGGCAGGGTGCTCCATGAAAAGGATCGCGGCCGAGTTGCGGATGCCGTCGTCGTCCATCAGGCAATAGCGCCTGAGCAGGGATTCGTTGCTCCATTTCGCCATGCCGCTCATCCTCCCCGTCGATAGCCCTTTCTTCACGAAGAGGTCTATCGCATCCTGGGAGAGCATCCCCATCCCAATGTTGCGGGCGGGCAGGTCCGTCCATGACGTCTGCCGACGGGTGGACACGAACGGCTGCAGCTCATCGCCCTTGACGATGCTGGTGACGCCCCCCATTCTCCCGTAGAGCTTTCCGTCGAGATCCGTCAGGCAGCTCCCCCTTTCCACAGCTATATCGATGCACGTCTTGCCCTCGACCAGCCTCTCACTCACGGAGGCTTTTATCCCCAGATTGCCGCTTATCGCATCCCGAATCGCTTTCAGGAGCCCCTGGGGATTATCGGCACCGATGACATTGCCCTTGTCGTCTATCCCGATCGTCACCGTCCCGCCGTTCCCGTTAGAGAAGGCGGCTATCGTCATCAGACACTCCTCGCTCCAGCTGGGTCTCCACTCCGTGTCCTCGTCTTCCATGGGGCATCCCTTCCGTATTGCATGGTCTCCTTGTTAATTACCTTTCTTCCTGGTTCCAGAACAAGCGCCCTTTTCGAGGAACGGCCCCTGTACGCCGGCATAGATGCCCAATGGACATCGCCCTTTTATACCCTCACAAGAATCCCCCTGGCATGCCCAAGATAGCAGTGATCGGAGGCACGGGGGTGTACAACCCGGACTCCTTCGAGACGATCGAGACCGTCTTCCCGGACACGCCCTATGGGAAGCCCTCCGACGAGATAATGGTCGGGAGGATCGCAGGCGTGGAGGTGGCGTTCCTGTTCCGCCACGGCAGGTCGGGGAGGCACCCCCCCTCCAGCGTCCCTTACAGGGCGAACATGTGGGCGCTCAGGAGGCTCGGGTGCACCTCCGTGATATCCGCCTGCGCCGTGGGCTCGCTCCAGCCCGAGTACGCCCCGGGGGACCTGGTCATCCCGACGCAGTTCATCGACTTCACGAAGAGGAGGGACTACACGTTCTTCAACGACAGGGTGGTCCACATATCCATTCCAGACCCGTTCTGCGGCCGCCTCAACGGGGTGTTCGCCGATGCCGCCGGGGAGATGGGGATCAGGCGCCACCTCGGCGGGACGTACGTGTGCATAGAGGGGCCGAGGTTCTCCACCCGTGCCGAGAGCAGGATGTTCAGGCAGTTCGGCGACATCATCGGCATGACCCTCGTACCGGAGTGCCAGCTCGCCAGGGAGCTGGGGATGTGCTACTGCAGCCTCGCCACCGTGACCGACTACGACGTGTGGCACGAGGAGGACGTGAGCATAGACATTGTGGTCAGGACCATGAACGAGTGCATTGCGAAGGTGCAGAGGCTCCTCGAGCTCGGCCTCCCAAGGGCAGGGGAGGGGGGCTGCGGCTGCATAGATGCCGCCAAAGGGTGCGGCGCCCTCTGACTGCCCCATGAGGATAATCTTCAAGGGGACTGTCCAGGGCGTCGGCTTCAGGCCCGCCGTCCACAGGGCGGCCGTCGCCCTCGGGCTCTCGGGGAGCGTGTGGAACGAGGGCTCCGACGTCGTGGTCGACGTGGACGAGGGGGAGAGGTTCCTCACGTCGTTCCTGTCTAGCCTCCCGCCGCTTGCACGCCTGGACGAGGTCGTGAGGGTCGACGCCCCCGCCCCACGCACCCAGGGCTTCCGCATATCCGAGTCCGTCGGCGGCCCGTCCGGGATGTCCATCCCGACGGACGTCGCCGTCTGCGGCGACTGCCTCGACGACATGAAGAAGGGAAGGAGGTCCGGGTATCCCTTCACGTCCTGCACCGGCTGCGGGCCTAGGTTCACCCTGCTGGGGGGCCTCCCTTACGACCGCGCCTCCACCTCCATGAGGGGTTTCGGCATGTGCCCCGACTGCCAGAGGGAGTACGAGGGCCCCGGCGACAGGAGGTTCCACCACCAGACCGTGTGCTGCCCAAGGTGCGGGCCGTCCTACCGGCTGGTCGGGAAGGACGGGCTGCCCGTACGGGGCGACCCGAT
>WRNL01000079.1 GCA_009776625.1 Methanomassiliicoccaceae archaeon
CCCCAGCCCGCCGATGACGCTGTGCTCCTCCGCCGTCACCATGCACCCAGTGTGCATCAGCGACGCCATCAGGGCGGCCGTGTCCAGCGGCTTTACCGTGGACATGTTCACCACCTCCGCGTCTATCCCGTCCTCCTGGAGCATCCCCGCCGCCTCCATGCAGTGGCCGACCATCTGCCCCGTCCCCACGAGGGACACGTCCGACCCCTCCCTGAGGACCGTCGCCCTGCCTATGGCGAAGGGCGCGCCCTCCTCCGTGACCACGGGGGACTCGGAGCGCCCCAGCCTCATGTAGACCGGGCCGTCGAACGCCGCTATCGCCATGGTCGCGGCGTACGCCTCGTACGCGTCGGCGGGGGACACCACGGTCATGTTCGGCAGCGCCCTCATCAGCGCGATGTCCTCGAGCGCCTGATGGGAGGCGCCGTCCTCGCCCACGCTTATCCCGCAATGGGTCGCCACGACCTTGACGTTCAGCCTGGGGTAGGCGACTGCCAGCCTTATCTGCTCCCAGCATCTCCCGGTGGCGAACACGGCGAAGGTGGACGCGAACACCGTCTTCCCCGAGACCGCCAGCCCCGACGCGACGCCGATCATGTTCTGCTCCGCTATCCCCACCTCTATGAACCTCTCCGGCGCGGCCTTCCTGAACTCCGACGTCTTCGTGGAGTCCGCCAGGTCGGCGTCGAGCACCACCACGTCGGGGTCCGAGGCGGCGAGCTCCGCGAGCGCCTTCCCGTAATAGTTCCTCTGGGCGAGCCTCTTCCCCGTCATGACCTGCACACCAGCTCCCCTAGCGCCATGCTCTCCTCCTCGGACTTGCAGGCCTTCCCGTGGAAGTCGCAGTTGTTCTCCATGAACGACACGCCCTTCCCTTTCACCGTGTTCATTATCACTACCGTCGGGTTCGTCTCCGACGCCCTCGCCTTCGCGCATGCGTCGAGTATCTGGTGCAGGCAGTGGCCGTCGATGATTATCACGTTCCACCCGAACGCCCTCCATTTGTCCTGCAGCGGGAAGAGGGACATCGTGCCCTCGGTGCCGCCCGTGATCTGCAGGTTGTTGCGGTCCACGAACGCTATCAGGTTGTTGAGGCCGTAGTGGTGGGCTAGCATCGCCGCCTCCCAGTTCTGCCCGCTCTGCAGCTCCCCGTCGCCGAGGAGGCAGAACACCCTGTAGTCCTTGCCGTCGAGCTTGCCCGCCAGCGCCATGCCGCAGGCCATGCTCAGCCCCTGGCCGAGGGACCCCGTGGACATCTCCACGCCGGGCGCCTTGCCCCTGACGGGGTGCCCTTGCAGGATGGAGCCCATCTTCCTCAGGGTGAGGAGCTCCTTCTTGGGGAAGTACCCAGCCTCGGCCAGCGCGGCGTACAGTATCGGCGCGGCGTGGCCCTTAGAGAGTATGAAGCGGTCCCTGTCCTCCCACTGGGGGTCGGAGGGGTCGTGCCTCATCACGTTGAAGTACAGCGCGGCCATGAGGTCGGCCGACGACAGGGAGCCGCCCGGGTGCCCCGAGCCGGCCGCAGAGGTGGCCTCTATGACATCGCGCCTGAGCGCGTTGGCCCTCCTCTCCAGCTCCTCCTTCACGCCGACCATGCCACGGCCCCCTCAGTCGTTCTCGATCCTCGGCGCCAGGAAGTACACCACTTTGGCCTCCCCGCCGGCGAGCTCGAAGACCAGCTTGACGGGGAAGTCCTTGTCCAGCTCCACCCTTATCTTCGTCCCCGAGGGTATCGCCTTGAGTATGTTCGCGAAATAGTCCAGGGGGAACAGGCTCTGCACCTCGGCGGGGGAGTCCAGGCTCTCGAGGTCCGCGCCGGCTAGCTTTAGGCTGGCCTTGTCCGTGTCCCCCTCGCACGACAGCTCGAACTCCTCGGGCCCCGCCCTGATGGATATGTGGTCCGATATGGACTCGGCCGCCTTTATGCCCCTCTGGAGCTGCTCCACCTGCATCACCGCGCTGGCCGAGAGCGTCAGCTGCGGGACCTTGGGGTCGCTCATGCTGGAGGTCTCCACCAGGTTCATCGACCTCGTGACGTTGCCTATCCTGAACACGAACCTCCCGTTCTCCTCGTCCTGCTCCATCGCGACGATGTCGCCGGGCCCAGCCAGCTTGATGACGGTCTTGACCTTGTCCAGGTCCAGGCCTAGCTCCGTGCCGTCCGCCGAGTACGACTCGAAGGCCTTGGCCCCTATCCTGAGCTCGATCATTGCGACGTGCGCCGGGTCCACCGCCTTGAGCGTCATGCCCTCGGGGGTGATCGCGAACTTCACCTCGTCTATGAGCGTGGATATGATGTTGACCAGCCCTTTGAGGGTCTCCGATTTTATCTCTGCCTTGAACATTTACTCACCAACGTCGATCCTGTGGTTCAGTATTCTCTCCATGAATGGTTGCACTTGCAGCACCTGTATATCCTCGTCTCCGGCTCGTCCGCCGAGCGCGTCTGCCTCAGGACGAAGTACGCCTCGGAGTTGTTGCACTCCGGGCAGGTTATGCGGGTCTTGGGGAGGGTGGCGATGTTCTCGGTTATGACCGTGGTCTCCCTGTCCCCGGAGTCGGTCACGAACACCTGCGCCCTCTCCCCTTTCTCTTTGGTGGAGCCGCAGGAGTTGCAGACGTACATCTCCTCCTTCGGGAACATCATCGAGCCGCACGCTGAACAGAACAAATCCTCAACCTCTGCTTACAGGACAACAGCTGACGCTATTAATATTTTTAGAGGGCGTCGCAGCGCATGGGCGTCAGCCCTTCTTGCGCTCGGACCTCTCCAGGATGTCGGAGAAGGGGCTGTCGGTCTTTTTCCCCTGCGGGGGCGGCCCGCCGCTCGACACCGTGGTCGTGACCGTCTGGACCGTCGTCGCCACGGGCCTCCCCTCCTGCGCCCTCGGGGCCCCGCCGTGGCCCTCCCTGCGCCCGGCGGCCGCGTCGGCGTTGACGTTGGTGACCATCCTCTGCGCCGCTATGCAGTCGTCGAAGGACTCGAAGCCTAGCCCCTTGTTCGCGCTGTACAGCCGCATCGACCTCGCGGCCGGCCGGGAGGATCCCTCCGTCGCGCCCAGCGCGATCAGGTGCGCCGTCTCCTTGCGGACCTGCCTCGATAGCAGGCCCCCCACCGCGCCGAACACCGTGGCCACGCCCAGGCTGGAGAGCTCCAGGCTGGACGTGCCCTCTGCGAAGAACGACGCGAGGTAGGAGGCCGTCGCGCCCACGATCCCGCTGAGGGAGGCGGCCGCGTCGGCGGCGGACGCCCCGGGGTACCCCCCGTGCCCCAGGACCGGCGCGGAGAGCCCCCATACGGCCAGGAGCAGGGCCGCCCCGCAGACCAGCGAGACGGCCGCCCCCTTGACCATCGACCCGGCCTTCCTGCCGCAGACGTAGCCGGCGACCGCCGGCCCCAGGAGGGGCATCCACCAGAGGATCGCTGAAAGACCCAGGCAGAACACCGCCGCCATCCTGACGCTGTATACGTCGTTGTCCGCGCCTATTAGCTTCGCGATCCTTTGTCGAACCTGGCCGTCTTCCATCCTCATCCCGCCGCGCCATCGGCGTAGGCGTTTAAAAACCTGCGCAAAAAGGGAGGGTTTAAGGGGTTTGTCCCGAGGGTCATTTCTTGACGGCCCTCTTCTTCTTGGCGGAGCGGTCGGCCTTCAGGTTCTCCTTCACGGCCCTGTTGATCTCCTCCGCCTGCTCCTTGCCGTCGGTTATGTCGCTCTCGAGGTAGCGGAACACGGTCCACCCCTCGGCCCTGAGCCTCTCGTCGATGGACGTGTCCCCCGCCTCGGCCTCCACGTAGACCGCGACCTTGGCCTTGACGTAGGCTATGGGGATCTGGTTCTCCCCGTAGTCCCTCCGGCATCTGAGGCCCTTGTTCCAAGTAGCCCTCCTCAGCAGCGCGCTGGGGGTGTCCTCCACGATCTCGAAGTCGTCATAGTAATCCTCGGGCGCATCCTCGGCCTCCGTCCCGTCCGCCCCTGGAACCGGCTCCGGCACAGGTTCCGGTATAGGCTCCGGCACGGGTTCCGGTATCGGCTCCGGCACGGGTTCCGGCACGGGTTCCGGTATCGGCTCCGGCACCGCCTCTGGAACAGACTCCGCCTTGACGGGCTCCGGCACGGGCTCGGGGGGCTCCTCCTTCTTGTGGGCGTCCCTTGCCGCCGCCGCCTCCCTGGAGCTCATCACCTTGAGCTTGGGCTGCTCCTTCTGTGCCTCCGCCGGCTTGGGCGGCTCCGCCTTGGGGGGCTCCTTCTTCGGCTCCTCCTTCCTCGGCACCTCCTTGTAGGCAGGCTTCTCCGTCGCCGGCTTCTTCGGCGCCGGCGCGGGCTCCTTCTTCGCGGGATAGGGCTTGGGCGCAGGCACGTTCTTCTTCGCCTCGCCGGGCGCCTTCCCGCCCTTGCTCTTCTTCTTCGTTTTCTCAGGCGCCGCCTCCACTACGGGGGCGAACCTAACCGCCGCCAGGAGCGCGACCCAGGCCATCACGACGATCGCGAACGCGAAGCCCATTATGTTGTTGTCGCCGGTCTGGCTCAGTATGCCTGTGAGCGCCATGATCAGCGTCAGTATCAGGGAGAACACCATGAGCACCTTCTGGTCGGTTACCCAGTCGCAGAACATGTCCGACGCCGCCGCCAGTATGGCCAGGGCTATGAACAGGTAGATCGCCCACTGCTCCCCCTCCGTTACACCCAGGACGACGAGCGCGACGCCGGCGAGGATCATGAGGATCCCACGGATCTTGCCTATGAACACCTTGGATTCCGCTTTCTTGTACGTTATCAGCAGGCCGAACACCGCTCCGAGGGCGCCGGCCACCACGCAGCCGCCGGCGAACACCGCCTCCGTGAAGAGGTCGCCCAAGCTGCCGCTCCCGAAGATGAATGTGTCGTCCAAGATGATCGCGATCGCCATCGCCGCAAGGAACACTATGACCGCGGCCATGCCCAATCCGCCTATTATTTTCTCGTCGTTCAAAGCTGTCGCCATGTTTACATAACCAGCATCCATATTTTAGTATTTTCCCATAGGCGGGGGGGATTGGAGCCCAACATACCCACATTAGGAAACTAAATATAGGCATGATAGTTACCTTTGTCATCATGCGGACGCCGTCCGGGCACGGCGTCGCCACTCACTGTCAAAGAGGCGCCGCCGAGGCGGCCCCTCTTTTCACAAAAGCCCTTCGAAGAAGGCATCAGACAAAAAAAGAAAAAAGGAGAATACCCATCAATGATAATGAAATTTAGATTCCTCGGCGGCGCGGACGTGGTCGGCCGCATGGGGATGACGATAGAAGGCGACAAGAAGACCATGCTCGTCGAGTACGGCATGAGCCCCACCAAACCACCGGAGTACCCCATAACCCCCCCGAGGGTCGACCATGTGTTCCTCACGCACTGCCACCTGGACCACTGCGGCCTGCTCCCCGCCGTTTGCGGGAGGGACGGCTGCGAGGTCTTCACGACCCCCCTCTCCGCAGAGATATCGGAGATCATGCTCTACGACAGCCTCAAGATCGCCAAGGCGGAGGGCTACAACGAGCCGTACACGGTGGAGGACGTGGAGAAGACGCTGGGCCTCGTGGTGCCCTTCACTTTCAAGGAGACCATAGAGCTCGGCAACACCGACGTCACGCTGCACTCGGCCGGCCACGTGCCAGGGGCGGCCATGTTCGAGTTCAAGTGCGACAACAGCACCGTCTACACCGGCGACCTGCACACCGAGAACCAGAAGCTCGTCCTCGGGGCGAGGCCCGTCAAGTGCAAGAACCTCATAATCGAGGGGACGTACGGCGGCAGGAACCACCCCCCGAGGGGGGAGACCACCGACGCGTTCATAGCGAAGATCGACGAGGTGATCGACAGGGGCGGGACGGTCATCGTCCCATGCTTCGCCGTCGGCAGGACGCAGGAGATAATGATCATACTGAAGGACCTCGGGTACGAGATGTGGGTCGACGGGATGGGGAGGTCCGTCACCGACCTTTTCCTGAGCTACCCCGAGTACCTCAGGGACCCGCGCTCGATGCGCAGCGCGAGGAAGACGTTCAGGGAGGTGAAGAACGCGAACATGCGGAAGCACTCCGCGAACGGGCAGATCATCGTCACCACCGGCGGCATGCTCGACGGCGGCCCCGTGCTGGGGTACCTCAGGGCGCTCAAGGACGACCCGAAGAACGCCATCCTCCTCGTGGGCTACCAGGCGGAGGACACCAACGGGAGGCTCCTCCTCGAGACGGGGAGCATAGTCCTCGACGGGGAGATGGTGAAGGTCAAGTGCGAGGTCAGGAAGTACGACTTCTCCGCCCATGCCGGCCACGACGAGCTCGTGGAGTTCGCGAGGAGGTGCGAGCCGGAGAACATCGTCCTCATGCATTCAGAGACGAGGGAGCTGTTCCTCCCCGACCTCCAGGACTACAACGTCATCCTCCCCGAGCTCGGGAAGGAGTTCGAGCTGGACATCTGAGATGGACCTCAGGCCGTTCCTGGAGGAGGACGTCGGGGCAGGGGACGTCACCACGGACGCCTTCGTTCCAGACATCCGGGGGAGGGCCCGCATCACCTGCGAGGAGGACGCGGTCGTCGCCGGGCTGGAGGAGGCGGCGGGGATCTTCGCGCTGCTAGGCGTGTCCTCGTCCATGCTCGCTGCGGACGGCGACAGGGTCGCCGCCGGGGCCGCCGTGATGGCGCTCGATGGCCCTCTGCGGGGGATACTTACCGGGGAGAGGACCGCCCTGAACTTCCTGATGAGGATGAGCGGGGTGGCCACCTGCACCGGCCGCGCCGTGGGGCTGGTGCGCGGCGCCGACCCGCCCCTCATGATAGCGGCCACGCGGAAGACCACGCCGGGTTTCAGATTCTTCGAGAAGAAGGCCGTCGCCCTGGGCGGGGGGTGGCCCCACAGGTCCGGCCTCCACGACATGGCGATGGCCAAGGACAACCACATCCTCGCATGCGGCGGCCTCGACGCCGTCCTGCGCCGCCTGCCCGGCGTGCCGGGCGGGGTCAAGGTGGAGGTGGAGGTGTCGAGCGTCGAGGACGGCGTCCGCGCCGCG
>WRNL01000080.1 GCA_009776625.1 Methanomassiliicoccaceae archaeon
CGTTGCAGATGGTGACGACGTCCAGCCCGGCCTTCTCGGCGAGGGCGAGGTTCCTCGCCGCTGCCGCCAGCCATGTCGCCTTGCTGAACGACCTTATCACGCCGGGGGCGGGGCAGCAGTTCGCGCCGTCCAGGTCCACCAGCTCGACCCCGAGGGTCTTGAACACCTCCCTCGTCGACTTCTCGATGCCCGGGTACCTGAGTGGCGCGATGCACCCTAGGAAGAACGCATATTTGCTCATTGGCCCACCAGCTCGTTGAACTTTGTCAGGTTGAGCACCTTGTCGAAGTCGGCCTTCGCCGACGCGTCGCCCATCACGGTCCCCGGGTTCTCCGGGAGCCCCAGGTCCTTCCTGAGCGCCCTGATCTTGTCGTTGTTCTCGACTGTGTGGCCGTTCTTTATCAGGCTCTTCGCCACGTTCTTATGGTTCTCGCGTAGGTCCCCCTCGGCGACCGCCATGTTCCTCAGCGCGGTGATGACGTCGACGACCTGGACGTTGCACGGGCACCACTCCACGCAGGTGTAGCACGTGGTGCACTGCCACAGGGCGTCGGTGTCCATCGCCTCGTCCTTCAGCCCGAGCAGGGACGCCCTCATGAGGCGTGCCGGCCGCAGCGGGGTCATCATCATGGCGGACGGGCATTTGAGCGAGCACGTGCCGCACTGGAAGCACAGCGTGGCGCTCGACCCCCCCCTTGCCGCTAGTTCCTCTGTGAATTCAGACACAACTTTTTCCATAGAAAACACTGGCTGGTGCAACCACGCATCCGTATATAAAACTGGCCTTGATACCAATTCCGTTGCCTGGATGCGTGCTTTAAAAAACTGACAGGGGGGCAAACCACTTCCCAAGGCAGGCCGACCGTCCGCCCCGAAGGGAAGCGCTGGCTAATTGTACGCTATGCCTCTGATCCCCTGCGGCCGTACACCATGGCGACCTCGAGCCTGCCGTTCTTGTACATCTCCTCCAACGCTTCAATCTCGCGCCCTCTGCCGACGAACATCTTGGACACTCCGATTTCATATTATGATATGATATGACTATTAAATGCTTAAACCCGGGGATGGCGGCTGTTTGTGCAGGGGACTAGTCAGGGTGCAACCCACAATAGGCGGTCGCAATGGAAATCTGTCATAGTTGACGGATTTTCTCACCATTAGTGGGAGAGATTCACGGTGATGGAAAAATGGTCATGCAGAGAATCTATTTGCTGACACCATTTTTTTGATATACATTTTATGCAATTGTTATGTTGGAATCTATGCAATTGTTATGTTGGAATCTATGCAATTGTTATGTTGGAATCTATGCAATTGTTATGTTGGAATCTATGCAATTGTTATGTTGGAATCTATGCAAATGTTATGTTGGAATCTATGCAAATGTTATAATAATTCAAATGCAGTGTCATGTAATAGGAGAATAACAGCCTGTGGATAGTGATGATGTGCGCAACAAGTATCGTCCGAGGGTAATAGACGGCATACTGTCGAAGAAACTATCAACATTCGGCGGAGTCCTGATAACCGGTCCTAGGTCATGCGGTAAATCTTGGACAGGGCTTTTCCATTCCCGTTCTGCGCTGTTAATGGGTGATGCGAAAACGAACAACTATGCTGAGATGAACCCCGAGTCCGCCTTGACGGGGGAACACCCCCGCCTGATGGATGAGTGGCAGGATGTTCCGGATTTATGGGATCTCGCACGGAAGAACATCGATTCGGAGGCAGGGAAAGGGATGTACATATTCACAGGCTCATCAGTGCCGCCATTCGGCAAGACGCGCCATACGGGCATAGGCAGGTTCGCAATGCTTGAGATGAGGACGATGTCCCTTTTCGAGTCAGGGGACAGCAACGGTCATGCGGGATTGTCAAAGCTGTTCGGGGCGGGGATCCAAGAGGCCATACCATCCGAGATCAACTACCCCAAGGCCGTGGACCTCATATGCAGAGGGGGGTGGCCAGGGGGGCTCTTGATGGATGACGAGGGGGCGATGGACATATCTTACGAATACATCAGGTCAGTGATGAGGATGGACATGTCCCGCGTCGACGGGACGAGGCGGAGCCAGGCCACGACGGAGCTCATTCTGAGGTCTCTTGCCAGGAACAACGCCACATCGACGAGCATACCTGTCATCGCCGCGGACGCAGAGGGCACGGGGGTGGGCGTGTCGGAACAGACCGTCCGGGACTACTTGGACATCTTCAAGAAAATATACGTCATAGACGAGCAGCCCGCATGGCATCCCGCCATCCGCTCGAGGATGCGTGTGCGCGTGCTTCCGAAGAGGCATTTCACCGATCCGTCGTTGGCCGCCGCCGCCATGGGCGCGACGCCCGAGATACTGTACAAGGACACGAGGACCGCCGGTTTCCTCTTCGAATCGCTGTGTTACCGTGACCTTTCCGTCTATGCCTCGGCAATGGGGGGGAGGGTATTCCATTTCAGAGAGAGCAACGGCCTGGAGGTAGATGCCGTCGTGGAGTTGCCCGACGGGAGGTGGGGCGCGGTGGAGGTCAAGATGGGGGTGTCCGAGTTCGACAAAGCCGCTGCGAACCTAAACCGCCTCAGGGGGATGATGGTCTCGGCGGGACACAGGGAGCCATCGTTCCTGATGATACTCAACGTGACCGGCGTTGCGGCGCATAGGAGGCCGGACGGCGTGTTCGAGGTGCCGATAGATTGCCTGGGTCCGTGACGTCATCGCCGAAACGACCCCGCCATCATGTCCACAGGGACGGCCTGTGTTATAGCCGCTTAAGCACGTTTGCGGGATGCGACCATGCCACGGGCGATCTCTATCACGTCGCCCATCACAGCGCTGGCCGTCGCGCTCCCGCCTGCGCCCTGCCCGTAGAACATGGCGTCGCCGATGAAGTCGCCCCGGACGACGATGGCGTTGTACACGTCGTCGACTATCGCCAAGGGGTCGCTCAGGGGCACGCGCTCGGGCCCCACGGTGCAACGGACCTCGCCGTCGATGAGCTTTGCCCTTCCGATGAGCTTGATCGCGTACCCTGCGGCTCTCGCGTCCTTGATGTCGTCCGCCGTGATGTCGCCGATCCCCTTCCTCTCGACCCTGCCGCCGTCGACCATCTTCCCGAACGCGACCCAGGAGAGGATGCAGATCTTCCTGCAGGCGTCGTGCCCCTCGATGTCGGCGGTGGGGTCGTTCTCCGCGTACCCTTTCTCCTGCGCGTCCTTCAGCGCGTCGGCGAAAGGCTTGCCCTCGTCGCGCATAACCGTGAGGATGTAGTTGGACGTACCGTTCAGTATCCCGTACACCTCGTCTATCCTGTTCGCCGCCAGGCATTGCCTGAGCGGGCGGATTATGGGTATGCCGCCGCCGACGCTGGCCTCGAATAGGTAGCTTGCGCCGCTCCGCCTCGCGATCTCCATCAGCTCCAGGCCGTGCGTGGCAACGAGCTCCTTGTTGCTCGTCACGACGCTCTTGCCCCCTGCCAGAGCCGCTTTGGTGAAGTCGTAGGCATGGCGCACCCCCCCGATCGTCTCGATGACGATGGATATCTCGGGATCGTTCATAACGTCGTTGAAGTCTTTCGTCACCAGCCCCCATGCGGGGTGGCTGCTCAGGTCGATTATGTCAACGATCCTTTTGACCCTGACCGAATCGCCGACCCGTTCCTCTATCAGCCCGGCGTTCTGGACCGCGACCTCATATGTGGCGGAACCGACTACGCCGAACCCAACTATCGCAATGTCTATCATGTTGCCCACTTCAATTTTTCCGCATTTCAAAGCGTATTTGCCAGTTGGGTATGCGTTTTTGATATTTATCGTCACCCCTGCCGCGCCATGCGCTGACCGTCCCATCAGGGTCGCCGGCGGCGACGGCGGCGGAGGCGGAACCCGGGCGCACGGGGCCCACAGACGCCAAGTCAGGAGCCGCCGTGCCCGGCTCACGTCGGCTGGAACAGAGGGTCCACCGAGTCGTCCGTGTCGCTCAGTATCCCCAACAACGCCTCCGCTTTGTAAAGCCTGCCCTTGCGCTTACCCGGCTCCTCGGACAGGACCCCTGCGGCGGATAGGGCGTCGATGAGCCTCTGCGCGGTAG
Source organism: Methanomassiliicoccaceae archaeon (assembly GCA_009776625.1). GTDB lineage: Archaea > Thermoplasmatota > Thermoplasmata > Methanomassiliicoccales > Methanomethylophilaceae > Methanoplasma. The sequence continues at coordinate 4,083 of WRNL01000080.1, forward strand.
GGTCGGTCACGCCCAGCCGCTCTGTGACGTCCCTCACCCTGACGTAAGGGTTCTCGAACAGCATGTCGCAGAGCAGCCGCAGGTTCCTGTCGCCTTCGGAGATCCTGTGCAGGCGCGACCTGTACTCGGAGACGAGGTCTATCGTCTTTGACGCGCTGGCTATCTGAGAGTCCACGGCGTTTAGGAAATAGCCGAGCCACCTCTCGAACGCACCCTTGCTGCTGACCTCGAAGAGGATGTTGCTGTACATCTTCCTCCGCCTGTTGAAGTACTCGCTCAGGTACAGGAAGGGATGCTCCATCATACCGCTTTTCTTGAGCATCAGCATTATCAGCAGCCTGCCCGTCCTCCCGTTGCCGTCGAAGAACGGGTGGATCACCTCGAACTGATAATGGGCGATCGCGGCATCCAGGAGCGGGTTGCCGGAGCCCTCCCGGATGTAGGCGAAGAGGTCCTCCAGAAGTTCATCCAGGTAGGACTCGAGGGGCGGCACGAAGAACGCGTCCTCCAACGACTCCCATCTCTGCCCCACCTTGACCGGCGCGTCCCGGACCATCCCGGGCGACATGTTCGCGCCACGGGCGCCGCGCATAAGCATCCCATGTAGCCTCCGGATAAGGTCCAAGGTGATCTCGCCCCCTTTGCCGATATCCTCGATGCCGGATACAAGAGCCTCCTTGTAGTTCAGGACTTCTTGGAGATCCGATGATTTCACAGGATCCCTCACGACCTCCCTCTCGCCTTTGTATGTGTCCTCTATGTCCGTCCGTATGCCCTCGATCCTGGAGCTGTAGACGGCCTCTTTCCTGGAAAAAGCATCAATTAGCACGAGGCGTTCGTTCTCATCGATCCCGTCGAGCCTCCCGTCGAGCCTGGAGAGCCTCACACTCGTTTCGAAGAACCTCCTGGTTAGGTCGCCGCTCAGGTTCAGCTTAGGGGGGAGCTTGTCCGGCACAAAGTAAAGGAACCCCCTCTCAGACCTCTTCAGCTCGCCCGAGGCGTTCTCTGTGAACCGATAGCTTTCCATATGGGAATAAGGGCGAAGCAGGATAAATAGTTTATTTAAATAAAATATTCATTCAAATAATTTAATCAAATATTTTTTATTAAAAAATGTTTTAGATAAAAATCTTCTGAATAAAAAATAATACCTTTTTCTTTACCTATGGCTGTTGAGAACAGCCCCGCATGACTGTCTAACGCAGTACGAGGGCGGGAAATCTGCGCGTAGGCGTGAACCTAGTTGTGCGAGGGGGTAGCGGGATGACAGTGATGCGATTGACACTGTTGTGATGCGGTAGCATATCCCCATCTGTGGCGGCCGGTATGCGGAGGGCATGCGCATGGCCCCCGTGCGCGTCGGGTTCCCCTTGCGGTGACGTTCTCCGTACAACTCGGCGGGCAGGATGTCGCCCCAGACAGAAAATTTGATAACGGATAGCGGTTATCGGACGGGACAGGGCTAGAGCCAATACTAGGTATAAAAGGAAAGGAGAGAGGAAAATGAGCGAAGGAAAGCAACGGAGGATAATCATCGTCGGCGCCGCTGGGCGCGATTTTCACAATTTCAACACGTTCTACCGCGACAACCCGCAGTACAAGGTCGTGGCGTTCACCGCTGCGCAGATACCGGACATCGCCGACAGGAAGTACCCCGCCTCCCTGGCGGGCTCCCTGTACCCTGACGGGATCCCCATCCACGCCCAGGACGAGCTGGAGTCCCTCATAAAGAAGCTCGACGTGGACGAGTGCGTGTTCTCGTACAGCGACGTCCCGTACCCGTTCGTGATGGGCATGGGCGCGAAGGTCAACGCCGCTGGCGCGGACTTCTCGATGATGGGCCACAAGAACACCGCGATCAAGAGCACGAAGCCGGTCATCGCCGTCGGGGCGATCAGGACTGGATGCGGGAAGAGCCAGACCAGCCGCAGGATAGCCGAGATCCTCATGGGCATGGGGCTCAGGGTGATCGCCATACGCCACCCGATGCCATACGGCGACCTCGCCGCCCAGAAGGTCCAGCGGTTCGCCGCCCTCGAGGACCTCGTCAAGCACAAGTGCACCATCGAGGAGATGGAGGAGTACGAGCCCCACATCGTGCGCGGGAACGTCATCTACGCGGGGGTCGACTACGAGGCCATACTCCGGGCGGCCGAGAACGACCCTGCGGGGTGCGACGTGATCCTCTGGGACGGCGGCAACAACGACTTCTCGTTCTACAAGCCCGACCTGATGGTGACGGTCGTCGACCCGCACCGCCCCGGGCACGAGCTGTCGTACTACCCCGGCGAGGTCACCCTGCGCATGGCCGACGTGGTCGTGATCAACAAGATAGACAGCGCCGACTTCGAGAACATCCAGACCGTGAGGAGGAACATCGAGCGCGTTAACCCCAAGGCAACGGTCGTCGACGCCGCCTCCACGCTGAGCGTCACCGACCCGTCGCTCATCAAGGGCAAGCGCGTCCTGGTCATAGAGGACGGCCCGACCCTGACCCACGGCGAGATGAAGATCGGCGCCGGGGTCGTCGCGGCACGCCAGTTCGGGGCGGCGGAGATCATAGACCCCCGCGAGTTCGCTGTCGGTAAGCTCGCGGAGACGTACAGGATATACCCCGGCATCGGGAAGCTCCTGCCCGCGATGGGCTACGGGGAGCAGCAGATGAAGGACCTGTCCGCCACGATCGACAGGACGGACTGCGACACGGTCGTCATCGCCACGCCGATAGACCTGCAGCGTGTGATCAAGATCAGCAAGCCCTGCACCCGCGTCGGCTACGACCTGCAGGAGATAGGCAAGCCAGACCTCGAGATGGTGCTTGACGGCTTCGTCAAGAAGTTCGTCAAGAAGTGACTTTTTTCCACAAGGGGCCGCCGGCCCCGCCCTCCGGGGCGGGGCACGGCTGGCCCAGGTTTAATACTCCCGAGCCGTTCCCCCCATAGGTGGAGGCGAGAGATGAGGCAGCCGC
>WRNL01000081.1 GCA_009776625.1 Methanomassiliicoccaceae archaeon
CTGTACTCGAGCTACAAGAGGCTCGAGTCGGAGGGATACATAACCTCCTATTGGGGGGACGAGACCCTCGGCGGCCGCCGGAAGTACTACCGCATAACCGACGGCGGGAGGGAGCTCTTCCGTCAGAACAAAGAGGACTGGGTCAAGACGCAAACTATAATGAACAAACTGTTGGAGGAAGAAAGATGAGAGAGAAAGTATACGTCGACCGCCTTTTCGCGGACTACGAGGACACGCCAGAGATCAGGGACTTCAAGGAGGAGATCGTCGGGAACCTGAAGGAGCGCATAAGGGAGCTGATGTCGAAGGGCCTCGACGAGGACAGGGCGTTCGACAAGGCCGCGGCCGAGCTGGGCGACATCACCGCGATAGCCGACGAGGCGGGGAGGAGGAAGCGGAACGAGGCCATCGGCCGGATGTACATGATGACGAAGGTGCCCCTCACGAAGAGGACCGCCGGGGGGCTGACCGCCGCCACGGGGCTCCTTCTGGCGGCGCTGGGGCTGGCGCTGGTGACGTTCTTCAACGAGAACGGCGGCGTGTGGCTGTACTACGTGGCGGCAGCCCTCTTCGCGGCCGCCTGCGGCATGTACACGTACTTCGGCCTGACGCAGGAGACCCACGCCCACCACCCCATGAGGGGAGGGCGGGCCGCTGCGTACGGCGTGGCCTGCGCCATGGCCGTCCTCGCCGTGGACCTGGGGGCGGTGCTGTACTTCTTCGACGGGTGGGAGCTGTACGCCGCCCTGGGGGTCGAGGTCGTGCTGCTGCTCCCGGCGGTCTGCTCGCTGATCTTCATGCTCGCGACCGAGGGCGACCGCAAGAAGCCGTGGCTGAGGGAGAAGGCCGAGCGGGAGTTCTGCGAGTTCGAGTTCTCCTTCAACGAGGACATGGTCGACCCGGTGAAGGCCGCCAGGTTCGGGGTGGCGAGCGGCGGGCTGTGGATACTCGCCGTGGCGCTGGTCGTCACCTTATATGTATCCACGGACTGGCAGTACCCCTGGCTCGTGTTCCTCTTCGCGCTCGCGGCCCAGGCCATGATGGTCGCGACGATATTCGGGAGGAACGACCACACCCTTTAACGGGGCCGGCGTCCCGTTCCTTTCCCCTTTGCCCCGGAAGGGGCGTTTTTCTGCACCCAGGCGCTCAGCGGCGGTTCTCCCAGTAGCTTATCCCCGCCGCCCCCATGGCCCTGACGTTCTCGTCGGGGCTGGCCTGCGGGGTCTCGCAGCCCGGGGCCAGTATGAACCCGCCGTCCCGCCCGGCTATGTAGATGAGCCTGTGGCACTCGGCCGTTATGTCGTCCGGGGTCCCGCTGAGTATCATGCGGACGGGGTCTATGTTGCCCATGAGGGCCATCCTGCCGCCCGCCTTCTTCTTGGCCTTCTCTATGTCCACCGCATGGTCGAAGCTGAAGCAGTCGACCTTGAGCTCCGGCAGCATCATCATGGTGTCGAGCGTGTTCCCGCATATGTGCAGGAACGACGGCACGCCGTACCCCCCCTTGACGTCGGAGATCACATCCTTCAGCGCAGGGTACGAGAACTCCTTGAACATGGACGGGGATATCAGGTCCTCCGACGATGTGGGGTCTGCCATCCACATGACCGTCGCGCCCGACTCTATCATCTTTCCCTGCATGGCGGCGACGAAAGGCGCCGTCTTGTCCATGAGCCTCTTGACCATGTCGGGCTCCATCATCGTCATCATGAGCATGTCCTCCGGCCCCATCAGGTAGCCGGCGGTCGTGATCGGCCCCCAGGACAGCCCGCACACGTGCAGGTCCTCCTCGAGCATCCTGCTGGTCTCCTCCAGCCCCCTCACCATCACCTGGGTGAAGTTGGGGCACTCCGCCGCCGCGCGCGGGTCGAACAGCGCCAGCTCGTCGATCCCCTCCATGTCCTTCACCGGATGGTCCCTCACGTAGCCGTAGTCGTCCTCCGGGAACCTCACGCTCATGCCGAGGTCGGCGAAGGGGACCTGAGAGTCCAGGACGGGCTTCACGAAGTCCGACAGCGTCTTCATTGAGTAGTCGATGGAGACCCTGGCGGACACCTTCGGGTCCCTCCTAGCCTGCTCTACGGTGACCCCCGCGCTCCTCGCGGCGGTAACCAGCGCGAAATTGTTGACCGGGGTCCTCCCGGCCGCCTCGTGGGCCAGGGCGGCCCTCACGCACTCACGGTGCCCTGCATCCTTCATGTCATCCCTCCTCTTGCTCCTCGACTGCCTTGATCACCGACTCGGTGAACTCCTTCGTCGTCGCGGACCCGCCCACGTCGGGCGTGACCGCGCCTCTGCTGTAAACGCACCTCACCGCTTTTCTAATTTTCTCCGCCTCGGCGGGCATCCCCAGGTGGTCCAGGGCCATGGCGCCCGACAGTATCGCCGACGTGGGGTTGGCCGCGCCCCCCGCCACGTCCCTCGGGTTCGGGCCGTGCATGGGCTCGAACAGCCCGCAGGAGTCGCCTATGCTGCCCACGGGCGTGAGGTAGCCGCCGCCCACCATCCCGGCGGCGACCCCTGCCAGGACCGCACCGTAGATGTCGGTGGAGACGATGACGTCCATGGACGGCGGGTCCATCACCAGCCGGGACGCGGCCTCCCCCACCTCCATGTCCTCCACGAGGAGGCCGGCCCCCGCGAGGCACTTGTAGAACTCGTCGACGAACATCCCGTCCAGCGTCGGGAACATGCTCGCCCTGTGGGCGCACGTGACCTTCCTGCGCCCCATGGACGCGGATATCCGCACCGTCTCCCCGAACAGCTTCCTGCAGCTCGCCGACGACAGGAACTTGTGGAGGTCGACCCCGTCGAGGGACTCCGTCTCGCTCACGTGCAGGAGCGCGTCCGGGTTGCCGGTGACGACCAGCAGGTCAACGCCCCGCACCCCGATCCTGTCGCACAGGGGGAAGAACTTCCTGACCACCGAGTAGAGGTTCAGCTGCCTCTTCAGCTCCCTGACGGGATCCCCGTGCGCCCGGCCTGACGGCGCCTGGGCGGCGCCCCCTGAGATGATCGCGTCGGCATCCGCCGCCAGCCCGACCGTCTCCGCCGGGAGGTGCTCGGACGTCCTTGCGAGCGCGGACAGCCCGATCTCGCCGTACGTCACCTCTATGCGGCCGCCGGCGGCATGCTCGAGCACGCCCACCGCAGAGGATGTAACCTCCGGCCCTATGCCGTCGCCCGGGAGGGCCAGCACCTTCTTCGCCATGTCAGATCAGATCCTGCTGAACACGCCGGCGTATATCATGGGGAGGGTTATGGTGGCATCCCCCTCCACGGTCATCTTCCTCGCGTCGGCCTTCACCTTGCCCCATGAAACGGCCTCCCTGATGCGCGCGCCGGAGAGCGAGCCGTCGTACTCGTCGGCGGTCGTGAGGTATATGCAGTAGTCCAGGCCGCCCCTGAACTGGCTCCACCATATCACGTGGTGCTTGGAGATCCCCCCGCCGACGATTATCGCGCCCATCCTCTCGGCGCCGTTCGTCATCTCGCTGAGCATCTGCTCGTCGCCGAAGAGGTCGATGCGGAGCCTCCTGTGCGTCTGGTAGTACATCCAGAGCTGGCACCCGAAGGACCCGTCCGTTATCCCCGGGACGACCACGGGGACCCCCCTCTTGTGGCATTGGTACAGGAGGCTGTCCTCGTCGTCCAGCCTCGACCCGACCGCGTCTATTATCTCGCGGGTGGTCATGGACTGGGCCTCCGCGAATATCTCGTCGAACATGGGCAGGAGCCTCTCCTCCAGCACGGCCCCGTAGCACTCGTCCGGGACGAGGACGTTCCCCAGCCTGCTGATGTCGTGGTCCCTCCTTAGCATCTCGTCGTCCATCATGAAGTCGCCCTTGTAGTAATCCGCGAAGGTCCTCGAAAGGTCGTGGTCGAGGGTCCCGCACGTCGTTATTATGAGATCGACGAGGCCGTTCCTGACCATGTCGACGATGACCCCCCTCGTCCCTGTCGCCATTATGCAGGCGGGGAAGGAGAGCACCCTCATGCAGCCCTCGTCCTTCGCCATGGATTCCGCGATGTCGGTCGCGTCCGCGAGCTTCTGGGCGGTGAACCCCCCCGCCTCCCCCATCGCCCTCAGCAGCTGGTCGGCGGTCATGCCTTTAGTAATCCTTATGTCCCTCACGGGGACGAGCTCTAGGTCCGTCATATAAACAACCTTTCCCTGTCCCACGCCCAGGCGTTGCCCCGTTTAATATCTGTCGGTGCGGGCTTTCTCTTTTGTATTTGGCTCCATTCGACTATTAACGCAAGTCATGGGTCACCCAGGCTGTCTAAGATCCTTCTGCAGTCTTTCTCAAAAGAAGGGATAACAGCCAGCACAGTGGTCCTCATTATAGAAAGGTCGACATTGGCGTAGCTGTGGGCGATGAAGTCCCTCATGGCGGCCGCCTTCCTCCATTCAACTTCGTGATGAGAGGCTCTCAGTTCACTGGAGAGGCGCTTTACGGATTCGCCTATCTGCTCCAGGGCGAACGCACAGCCGAACTGGAGCGAGATGTTGTCCCGAAAATCCCCCTCCTTGGAGCCATGAAGCTCGACGAGCTGCCCGATGGCCTCACAGAACCCGACAATGACGCGGAGGTTCTCGGCATCACTCCTCGAACACGACCTTTCGGTCACGCAACATCTCCTCCATGAAGTGTGGCCTATTATGCAGGCCGCTCTCGCATACGACGTCCACATCGGTCCCGAGGGCATCCCTTAGATCGTACAGGAACCCACCTAGGTCGAAAAGGCTGCGCCCCTCTTGGGCGACGACGCAGAAGTCGAAGTCGCTTCCACGGCTGTGGTCCCCCCGTGCGCGGGATCCGAAAAGATACACACGGGCCATGCCGTGTTCTTTGGCGATGGGCCCCACTATCCTCTGCAGTTCCTCGAACGTAGGGCCGTGCGACGCATCTACTGCATCCATGGCGGCAGCATCACGATGATAGCCTATAAAGGTTGCAGAAAGGCGTGCTACCTAATCATGCATGTTCAAAGTTCCGGCATCACTCTGAACAACTGCTTCGGGGAGGGGCCGGACGGGCGGGGGCGCGCCCGGCCGCGGCCTATAGCGGCGCCTTTTTGTGGGCGGGCCGCGCAGGGGTGTGTTCGTCATGTTATTAAATAGAGGTCAACATCGGCATATCTTTGTGCGATGAACCCCCCCCCCATCGGTGATTATGGGGGTATAGGACATAAAACGGCCTGAGTCCTGGGTATGCGCTGAGGCGAAAAGTTCTGCATGGGGCATTTTAAAGAAAACAGTAGTTAATTCTGCATTGAAATGCTTACAAATTCTGCATTGAAATGCTTACAAATTCTGCATTGAAATACTTACAAATTCTGCATTGATTATCAATTCTTTTAAATATGTGTTTTTGCATGAAGAGTATGTGAAACAATACTTGCCCAGGATTCTGGAGGCAAACATCGAGGAGAAGTTGGCCGCAAAAGGCTGCGTGGTCATCGAGGGGCCGAAGTGGTGCGGCAAATCGACCACGGCAAGGCGCTTCGCCGGCTCAGTAGTGGAGCTACAAAGACCTAACGTGTTGAAACTGTACAAGATGTTCGCAGAGATGGGGGACAAGAACCTGTTCCGAGGCAAAAGACCGATAATGTTCGACGAATGGCAGAAGATCCCGGAGCTTTGGGACAACATACGTGCGGACATCGACGACGGCGGGAAAAGGGGGCAGTTCATCCTCACGGGCTCTGCGAAACCCATCGAGGACAAAGAGCGTCACAGCGGGACAGGCCGGATCGCAAAGATCGTCATGCGGACCATGAGCCTCTGGGAATCAGGGGACTCGACAGGTGAAGTCTCGCTTACGGAGCTGTTCAGGGGCGATAAGGACATCAGTGGCAAGAACGACCACGACATAGATAGGCTGGCGTTCCTCGTCTGCCGTGGCGGGTGGCCGGAGGTGATGTTCGACAAGGATAAGATGGCCCTGCAGGCCGCTTTCGATTATGTCGACCTGCTCGTCAACGAGGATATCGTTGACGTTGATGGCATAAAACGCAACCCCGCAAGGGCAAGGGCGATACTGAAGGCATACGCACGGAACATATCTACCCCTGCAAAGATGTCGACTATACTGAGGGATGTGGTGACGAACGACGATGTGCTTGACCCTAGGACATTGGACTCGTATATAAACGCGTTCTGGAAACTGTTCGTGATAGATGATATCGGGGCATGGAGCCCTAGCCTACGTTCAAAAACGACGATCAGGACGGCGAATGTAAGACAGTTCGCAGACCCATCCATTGCGACAGCCGCCCTGAACATAACGCCGAACGACCTCACAAGCGACCTGAACACGTTCGGGCTGATGTTCGAGTCGATGGCGGTAAGGGACATCAGGGTGTATGCGGAGAGCATCGGGGGAAAAGTGTACCAATACCATGACGCGAGCGGGCTGGAGGCGGATGCGGTCATCCACCTGGACAACGGCGAATGGGGTGTCGTAGAGGTGAAGCTCGGCGGCGATGAGTACATCGAGGCCGCCGCAAAGAGTCTGCTCGCACTGAAGGCGAAGGTGGACACGGACAGGATGAAAGGCCCCGCGTTCCTTATGATACTGACGGGGACGCAGCACGCCTACATGAGGCCAGACGGGGTCATGGTCGTCCCGATAGGCTGCTTGAAGAATTGAAACCGCTCCCTCCCGCCGACGGCTGCAACAGCAATATTATACGCCTTGACGGATTCCATGTACGTGTTGATGGTAGCAAGGGACAGGCCCTACTCGGAACTGAGGGACAGCCTCAAAGGGAAGAAGGTCGCGGTATGGACGTGCAACACGTGCGCCAGGCTGTGCTTCGACATAGGCGGTGCGGAGTCGGCGGAGAGGCTAGCGTCCGCGCTGAGGGCGGACGGGGTGGACGTGACGGGTGTCCTGCACACGACCGCCTCCTGCCTGCAGAAGAAGGTCCGGGAGAAGTACGACGACGGGATCATCGGCGGGGCAGACGTCGTCCTATCGCTGACATGCAACATCGGCGCGCTCTGCGCGAGGAACGCTTTCGGGAAGGAGGTCATCA